>NZ_JANSIH010000098.1:0-1033 GCF_047462075.1 Synechococcus sp. R55.2 | reverse complement strand
GCCCACAGAACGATACTGTAGGGGCTGGATGGGATCCCCTGTTGCTTCTGAAAGGTGCTGGGCGATGGTCTGCCAAAGAGTTTGCATCAGCAGCAAAAGTCAATTGTCGGAGAAAAACAGGTACTTATGGTCATTTCGGGTAGTCATTTCAGGTTAGGGTGAGACGCCTGAGCCATTGCCTAGGCCATTGAGAAAAGCCCTATGGCCCCGTGCATTCAAAGTTTTAGGTGTGGGCGCAGTCTCCTGGTTTAATTGAAATGACCATAACTCTTTTTTTGTGCTACTTTCACCTTCTCATTCTCAAGAGCACAGTCAATAGCGCGAGGACTCCGTCCCGCTGGCAGGACGGGTTGGACGCCAGACCGGGCTCTATCCTTCAGTCGAGCTTCTGGGTACTGGTCTCCGTCTTGCTGCAGGGCAGCCGAGTCTATCTTGCGCTTGCGGGTCTTGACTTTTGTCGGCCTCAGGTCTTCTCGGTTCAGCCAGCGATAAACTGTTGCACGACTAACCTTGTTCATCCGTGCAACTGCTCCCTTCCTGGACATACCCTATGACTCTCTCTCAGGTCTAAGCTTCCTCCTGAGGTCTACCTCCATGCCTTCTTAGCTGCAGGGCCGTCTCATTCTTAAATGAATTGACCCTGTTCCTAACCTGTGGGGCTCTGGGGTCTTGAGCTTCAGCCTCCTATGGGGAAAGTGGGGGGAGAGCTGTATCTCAAATTAAGTTCGAATTGAGGTCAGCATTAGCGGCGGAGAGGCTCAGAAATGGCCACCACATCCTGCAGAAACTGATCCTGTTGCTGGCGCAAAATGCCCAGGTCAGGACCTTGGTTGAGCAGGACAAAGTGGATGCCATTCGGCAGCTGCCCCATCGTCATCAGCCGATCCGCAGCGGATCCCACCTGAGCAGCCGTGCCTGGGGGCAAGGTGCGCGCCCGCAGGGTGCTGTGGCCAGTGCCCGCTCTGGGCAAGATCCGAGTCGGATCCCCATCTGTGAAATCTACCAGGTGTTCCCAGAGATGAGCTAGGACGCG
>NZ_JANSIH010000097.1:0-1034 GCF_047462075.1 Synechococcus sp. R55.2 | reverse complement strand
TTTAGTAATGAGCTTTTCCACCGCCTCTTGATCTTCCTGGGAAGCATAGTTTTGACACTCGCCAGAAAGACTTAAGATGAGGATCCCTTCTTGTCGGCCTGCGGGTCTATTTCTTCCTTCCCGATTGGGCTCTGGCTCCGGCTGAGAGACTTTGCCATTTAGGAGATCTACATGGATCCAGCCGTGTTTTTGCTTAGGGGTAATGGCGCCAAAAAGTTGCCCTTCCCACTCCTGCACCTGATCGACCGGCAAAACTCCCAGGGCAAAGGAGCGGAACCAATAGCGCAGCATATTCTTAAAGGCTACGGGCCGCACTTCGGCGATGGATCGGTTGTCGTAGCGATTCTTATCGGGCCTCCAGTTGACTACCTGCCGCCCGTGAATGAGTTGGCCTTTTAGCTCAAAGGGCAGGCGCAAGAATTCTCCTTGGCTCTTGTCCAGTGATTTCCCTAAGGGGATCAGCCGACCGTAGCCAGTATTCACCTGGGATCCCACCCCTTGCTCCAGCCCTTGGATCAGCCACTCTTTGACTTGATCCAGCATCTCATCGGTGCAGCCGGGGCCTTTGCGCAGGCCAATCAAAAAAGTGGCTTGCTTGAGAGAAAAGAACAAGTTAGGGTTAGGCGAGTAGTCAAGATTTTTTCCATTCCATTTCCAGATACTATTGGCAATATCTACAGCTAGACCCCCCGTTTTAGAATTATCGGGATCCTCTCGCCGTTGGGGCCGAGTGGGTACCGGGTAGGCATCCAAAAAGATAACCTTGCCGGCCCTGTCTTTTTCGTCAGCTTGTAGGTGCCCAAACCAAGGAGCTACGGCTTTGTCTGCTTGCTCCCAAGATAAATTGCGCTCCTGCATCAGCTCTCGAATGGCCTGGGATCGGGCTACGCCGCGCAGGGTGGAGCTGGGAATGTAAGGGATCCCTAAGGGATCGAAAGCGGGGAGCAACATGCTCTCTGGACCCTTGGCCCCACCGACTCGAATTCGCCAGGGACAGGTGACCTGAAAAGTGTTTTTTTCTCCGGCAATGCGTT
>NZ_JANSIH010000096.1:0-1049 GCF_047462075.1 Synechococcus sp. R55.2 | reverse complement strand
ATGACCATAGCGGTAGGGCGCGTGCGTCAGGAGCGAGGATGGTTCGACATCGTCGATGACTGGCTCAAGCGCGACAGATTCGTGTTTATCGGCTGGTCCGGGCTGCTGCTGTTCCCCTGCGCTTACCTAGCCCTGGGCGGCTGGCTCACCGGCACCACCTTTGTAACTTCCTGGTACACCCACGGGTTGGCCAGCTCCTACCTGGAAGGGTGCAACTTTTTGACCGTAGCCGTCTCCACCCCCGCCGACAGCATGGGGCACAGCCTGCTGCTGCTGTGGGGCCCCGAAGCCCAGGGGGACTTCACCCGCTGGTGCCAGATTGGGGGGCTGTGGACCTTTGTGGCCCTGCACGGAGCGCTGGGGCTGATTGGCTTTATGCTGCGGCAATTTGAGATTGCCCGGCTGGTGGGGGTGCGGCCCTACAACGCCATTGCGTTTAGCGCGCCGATAGCGGTGTTTGTGAGCGTGTTTTTGATTTACCCGCTGGGGCAGAGCAGTTGGTTTTTTGCGCCCAGCTTTGGGGTGGCGGGGATTTTCCGCTTTTTGCTGTTTTTCCAGGGGTTCCACAACTGGACGCTGAACCCGTTCCACATGATGGGGGTGGCTGGCGTTTTGGGTGGAGCGCTGCTGTGTGCCATCCATGGGGCGACGGTGGAGAACACCCTGTTTCAGGATGGGGAGGCGGCCAGCACCTTTCGGGCTTTTGAGCCGACGCAGTCGGAGGAGACCTACTCGATGGTGACGGCCAACCGGTACTGGAGCCAGATTTTTGGGATAGCGTTTTCCAACAAGCGGTGGCTGCACTTTTTCATGTTGTTTGTGCCGGTGACGGGTTTGTGGATGTCGAGCATTGGGGTAGTGGGGTTGGCGCTGAACCTGCGGGCGTATGACTTTATCAGTCAGGAGGTGCGGGCAGCGGAAGACCCGGAGTTTGAGACGTTCTACACGAAGAACATTTTGCTGAACGAGGGGATTCGGGCGTGGATGGCGCCGCAGGACCAGCCGCATGAGCGCTTTGAGTTCCCTGAAGAAGTCCTCCCCCGCGGCAA
>NZ_JANSIH010000095.1:0-31122 GCF_047462075.1 Synechococcus sp. R55.2 | reverse complement strand
GTTGCCACTAATCGGCAACCGGGGTTGGGAACCGGCCTCGTGAGTCTTGGATGCTTCAGCTCTACTTCAAAGTCCTGCGGGTCTATGAAGCACCTGGGGCAGAGGAAGAGACTAAAATCCTGCCGTCAAGCGAATGGGGCATCAGAAACCCCATCCGCCCATGCGGTGGGGTAGTTCATCAGTTTCCGGCTTCTCTGGCTGGATAAGGATCTTGCTGTTCTGCCCACTATTTCCTCTGGCTTCGTGAAACTTCATTCTCCCCCCACCCATCCGGTTGGCCGTTCCTCCAGCACGTTCTCCCTCGTTTGCGCGGTGGGCCTGATGGATCGCTATGTCCTCTCGGAGATGCTGCTGCCGTTTCTCTTTGGGGTGGGAGCTTTCACAACCTTGGTGATGGCGGTGGGATCCCTGTTTGAGCTGGTGCGCCTGGTGGTGGAAGCGGGTCTGTCGCTTTCGGCGGCGTTACAGGTGTTTGTGTTGCGGGCGCCGGGGATCATCGTTTTGACGTTCCCGATGTCCATGTTGCTGGCCACGTTGCTGGCCTATGGGCGCTTGTCTGCCGACAACGAGATCACGGCCTTGCGCGGATGCGGGGTGAGCCTTTACCGCCTCATGGTGCCTGCCCTCGTCCTCAGCTTGCTGGTGACGACGTTAACGTTTCTGTTCAATGAGCTGGTGGTGCCGGTGAGCAATCGCCAAGCGGCCACGACTTTGAATCGAGCTTTAAATCGGGATCCCGACTTCCGGCGGGAGAATATCCTCTACCAAGAATTTGGCGAGATCCTCATGCCTGAGCCGGACGGCACCTTTTCCCGGCGACAAGGGCTAACCCGTCAGTTCTACGCCCGCAGCTTCGATGGGAAGCAAATGCGCGGCATTATCGTCCTAGATTTTTCCAACGAAGCGCTCAACCAAATCCTGCTGGCCCAACGGGGACGCTGGGATCCCCAAGAGAATCTTTGGGTGTTTGAGGATGGCACCAACTACATCGTTTCTCCTGATGGCACCTACAGCAACATTGCCACCTTCAGCCGGCAGGAGTTGCGCCTGCCTCGCGCACCACTGGAGCTGGCTCAAGAGATCCGCAGCCCTGAGGAAATGAACATTCGAGAGCTGAACCATTATATCGAAGTGATTGCCAGCTCTGGCGATCTGCAACGGGTGCGTCGTCTACAGGTCAGCCTCAACCAGAAGTATGCCATTCCCTTTGCGTGTCTGGCGTTCACCCTGATTGGGGTGCCTTTGGGATTGCGCCCGCAACGCACCGGTTCCTCTTTGGGGTTGGGCATCAGTGTGCTGATTATCTTTGCCTTCTATGTGCTGCTGTTCATCACCCAGGCGCTGGGACAAATTGGGACGCTGGGGCCGGCAACGGCGGCTTGGTTGCCCAACTTCATCTGTGCCGTCGTAGGACTGGGGTTGCTTCACCGAGCCAATCAATAGCTGCTGGGCACCGTTTTTCCAGATGTAGGATCAGGGTTGCCTATGCATTCTGGAGAGCCCCCCATGGAAATCCAAGCCTGGATGAATTGGATGTTCGGAGGATTGGCCCTGCTGATTTTGGGGGGAGGCATGCTGATGATGTTCACCACGGTGTTCACCACCAAAGGGCCCCAGCCCGAAGATTCTCAGTCGGATCCCAAAAAGGGGTGAGCCTAGCCCAAGGCCCGGTGACCAGTGGGATCCCTGGCATCCAGCTACATGCCTTCATGGGTTGTCAGTCTGGGCCGAGAGAGAACTAGTCCCGCTCCTGTTGGCGGAGCCGCTGCAGAAGCGAGAGGGGTTTCTCTTCCTCTGGCCCTTTCTTTTCAGTCGCAGTTGGCAGGGCGGCTGTTTCTGTTTTCTGAGGTTCGAGCAAGAGCTTGGCGGCTTCTGACTCGACGGCTGGAGGACGAGCCGGGTTTTTCCCTTGTTGGCCGGGCAGGGGCACAGACTCCAGAGTGGCCAGTAAAGATTGAATATGGCTGTGGGTTTCCGGATGGTTGCTGGCGGCATGGGCCAAAAGGGTGAGCTGCTCTTTGGCTGCGGCCAGGTTCCCCAGCTTGAGATCCACCAAAGCCAGTTGATAGCGGGCCTTAAAGCTACTGGGATCCACCTCTACCGAGCGTTGAAAGGCAGCGCGCGCCTCCGCCAGCTTGCCCTGACGGGCGTAGATCAAGCCGAGGTTAAAAGGCACATCGGGATCCCGTTCGCTGGGCAGCACCAAGGTTTTTTCTTCCAGTTCAATCGCGCTCCGGTAGGCGTTGATGGCCAAGGTATGAAAGCCCATCTGCAGGTAGCGGGCTCCGTCTTCCTTCAGTTGGGCGACCGTCGGTTCTCCTGTCAGTAGGGTCATGGGCGGTTGTGCGTAGGCGGGCATGGCCATCGCCAAACTCAGCAAGCATCCCGCCGTTCTCAAGCCCAGGGGGACAGCCTGACAACCGCTCTGCTGCTTATTCATCACCATGATCTGTTTCCTCCAACCACATCAACACCACTTCATTCCACCCCTCTGGGCCGGGGAGCTGAGCCAATTGCCATTGGGGCAGGGCCTCACTCCAGAGGCTATCCGCAATTGGGCTGGGAAGCACCACTTTTTGCTCCGTCCACCGCAAAAAGGCCACATCGGGCGGGGAACAACCAATGCCCAAAGCCTTGATAGGGCCCAAATGCCGTTGATAGCAATCCAGCAGCCGCCGCACCGCCTGCTCCCCCGGCAAGAAATTGGGTTCTGCGGCCATCGTTGGCCGTATCCATCCGGTCAGATACCATTGCGGCAGGCTGGAGAAGTGGAGCTGACGCACCCGCAGCAGATGTTGGGTGAGGTTGGCCTCTTGTTGGGCAAAAGCTTCCCGTAGGGTTTCGGGATCCCCGGAATAGCTGAAAATCTCACTGTACTCTCGCTGCTGCGCCCGCTCCGCCTCTTCCAAAGGGATCCCGGTGGCAGCGGCCAGTTCAGAGGCAGTCCAATCCCCAAACCCGATCAAGTCCAAGTGGAAATCTTGGCGCACCTGTTGCAAGATGCTGCGCAGGCGAGAATAGGGCAGACCCAAGGCATACACGTAGTAGGGCGGTCGGTGTTGCCACTGCTCATCCAGAATGCCCGCCGGGAAGTAATGCTCAGGCACGTAAACGGCGGATCCATCCTCGCAGATGAACGGATGCTCCAGGCGTAACTGCCGCCGCACCTGCTCCAGTTGAGCACGGGTGCGCAGGCTGTAGAGCACCAAGGGAATGGAGCGGCGCTCTAGGGCAGCCAAGGCTTGTCGGGCAGCACCATAGCTGTTGGACTCCAGATCCAGCAAGCTGCCATCCAAACTGGTAAGGACAAGTCGCATAGGCGCAGGAAGGGAAAAGGTGCTGGCCCCGTCAGAATTGCAAGTAGCGCGACCGGGATCCCTGAAGCGGCCAACATTACCCATGATCCAATAGCTTGACCAATCTGAGGGGGGTTAGCCTCAAATGCTCTCCCTCAAAGCATCTGGGTGAATGGGCAATCCGTGCGCCAGAAGTGGTAAAAGCTCGATTGAGCACTACAGAATGCGTGTGTCGCCGAAGATCTTGGCTCAAAAACCAGCAGCAGAGAAGACAGACAGATTGAGTGGGTCAGTGGCTAGTTCTCTGTGCCGAAGGCGCGATCCCCTGCATCCCCCAGCCCGGGCAAGATAAATCCTCGATCGTTCAGCCGCTCGTCAATCATGGCGCAGAAGATTTGCACCATCGGGTAGTGGGATCCCAACCGCTGTAACCCTGGGGGCGCTGCCAATGCGCAGACAATCCGGACCAAGCTGGGATCCGCCCCCCGCTTTTTCAGCTCATCCAAAACCCACAGCAGCGTGCCCCCGGTGGCCAACATCGGCTCGGGAATGAGAATGCGCATCTGCTCAGGGATCCGCTCTGGAAGGCGATTGAGGTAGCAACTGGCCTGCAGCGTTTCCTCATCCCGCACCATACCGATGTGAAAGATCCGCGCCTGGGGCAAAAGGGCTTGACAACCCTCTAACATCGCCAAACCGGCTCGCAATACAGGCACAATGCCCAGCAGGGTATCCGGCGCAATGACCTCCGCGGCAACGGGTTCCAAAGGGGTTTGCACCTGAACGGTCTGGGTGGGGATCCACTCCCGCATCGCCTCATAGGTCAGCCAACGGCCCAGCTCCGACATGGCCGTGCGAAACAGGGGCATGGGAGTCTCCGCATCCCGAGCCACAGTTAGCCAATGCTTGATGAGCGGGTGAGGGGGGACATAAACACGAAGCTGCTGACTTGCCACGGGAGAATGCCTCAATCTGGGCGGTAGCATAGCGGGTTGCCTCAGCAGAAAGCAAGCTCTCCAATTGGCCGCAACTCCATCCCGACCGGGGATAAATTGCCAACAGCTCCGGCAAATGCTCAAGGGGTGGGGCTCTTTGACCCAGCAAGATTGCGGCAGAATGAGATCTGCAGGTTACTTCGAGCGCCGGTCATGTTCGGTGGCTACAGGTTTGGGATAGATCGGGGCAAGGTTGGTTTCGGGTTTTGTTCCTCTTGCCATTTGCGAACTGAGGTGCTGGCCCCAGGGCAGCTTGGCCTCCCGCCGATGGAACCGAACGCCAACGGCTCTCGTCTGCAAGTGCCGGTAGCCGGAGATACCGCTCTGCCCAAGGGTTTCTGGCTTAATGGGGTGTCGCAAGTTACAGCCTGTTCACAAATTAAGGGATACAAAACTTAAGGGATACAAAACATCGTGTTTCTGAGGCTTGACTCCGATGAGGTTTAGAACAAGTAGGTTTACAACCGTATCCGTAGCCCCTCAATAGGCTGTACCTGCATCTTTGGCCCCCTCACACCTTGCAAGGATTAGCTTAGGGAGAATGGATTATGGCTTCGTCTCAACCCTCTGACTCGAACACCAAGGCTCTGAGCCGCCGTCAGCTTCTCAAAGTGGGAGCCGCAGCCCTTGGGGGCGGTCTGCTGGCGGCAGGGGGCGCCCAAGCTCAGCGCAAACCCTCTCCCACCCTGATCGTGGCTCAGGGATCCGGCCTGGATCGCGTTTCCTACGCTACCAACTGGTATGCCCAGGCGGAACACGGCGGCTTTTATCAGGCGGTGGCGACCGGCATCTACCGCGAGCATGGCCTGGATGTGACCATCAAGATGGGTGGCCCTGGCATCAACATCACCCAAGTTTTGGCCGGTGGAGCTGCCGAATTTGCCATGGGAGGAAGCACAGGGGTGATCAATGCCGTGCGAGAAGGGATCCCCTTGGTGTGCGTGGCGGCCATTTTTCAAAAAGACCCGCAGATCATCATGGCCCACCCTGGCACCCAGCGCTTTGAAGAGCTCAAGGGCCGGCCCATTTTCGTCTCAAAAGGGGGGCTTGCCACCTACTGGCCCTACCTAAAGGCCCGCTTTGGCTTCACCGACGATCAGGTTCGTCCCTACAACTTCAACCCCGGCCCCTTTTTGGCGGATCCCAGCTCAGCTCAGCAAGGCTATCTGACATCCGAGCCTTTTGCCATCCAACGGGAAGGGGGATTTGAGCCGGTGGTCTTCCTCCTGGCGGATTTGGGCTACAAACCCTATGCCACCACCATCGAAACCCGTCGCCAACTGGTGGAAACCAAGCCCGACTTGGTGCAGCGATTCGTGGATGCCTCTATCAAAGGCTGGTACAGCTTCTTGGAGGATCCCCGTCCGGCCTATCGCTTGATCAAGCAGGACAACCCGGAGATGACCGATGCCCAGTTGGCCTACAGCTTCGAGAAATTGCAGGAGTACGGCATCATCTTGTCCGGCGATGCGTTGGAAAAAGGCATTGGCGCCATGACCGACAAACGCTGGCAAGACTTCTTCGACAGCATGACAGTGGCCGGCGTGTTTGAGCCAACCATCAACTACCGGGCTGCCTATACGCTGGACTTCGTCAACAAAGGCACGGCCTACTACACTGCCTGACCAAGAAAACCGGGTTTAGCGCTCCGCGCTGCTAAAGCGAACAAGCCCCGCCCCCTGGGACGGCCTCTGCTTCATTGCTACACGACGCTTTCGCGAACGCCTATGACGGCGCGGAGTGCTTGAAAGAATCCCCTGCCTTTATGCAGGGGGGAATGTCAACCTGAGCCAAGTCCTCGCTAGATGCTGTTTTACTGCTGCGCAACGCCGTCGCAACCGATGCTACTTTGGGGAAACAACCTAGGCCCAGCTCCAGCTCAACCGAGCGCCGCGAAAGGCTTCTCCGAGCGTCTTGGCTAAAGCAGAGTCAGCCAACTGCAGGAGATACGCTTTCTGCTATCGCTGCGCGCTGCTCCTGCGAGCCCATTAGCGGGACAAAGTCCTTAGATCGCGTCCAGCTTACAGAGGAACAAAGCCGTTATTGCTACGCAACGCTGTCGCGACAAGAAGTCGAGAATGATAAGGAGAGACTCTATTGCTACGCAACGCTGACGTGACCGTCCAGGAGATTGTTCGGCTCAAACAGGAAAGGCAGGCGGTCATCCTTGCCCATTCCTATCAGCTCCCCGAAGTTCAAGAGGTAGCAGACTTTGTGGGAGACTCCTTGGGGCTGGCTCGAGAGGCTCAAAAGACGAGCGCCCAGGTGATCGTCTTTGCGGGCGTGCATTTTATGGCAGAGACGGCTGCCATCCTCAACCCCGAAAAGACGGTGCTGCTGCCGGATCTGGAGGCGGGCTGTTCCCTAGCCGACAGCATTCGCCCAGAAGATGTGCTGCGGTGGAAGGAAGCCTGCCCTGAGGGCTTGGTGGTGGCCTACGTCAATACCGCTGCAGAGATCAAGGCCCTGGCGGATGTCTGCGTAACCAGCGCCAACGCAGTTCAAGTGGTGGCCAGCCTGCCCCGGGATCGCCCCATCTTCTTTGTGCCGGATATGTTTCTGGGAGCCCACGTTGCTCAGGTAACCGGGAGGGAGCTGGATCTCTTTCCGGGAGAGTGCCACGTGCATGTCGGCATCCGGGAAGAGCACCTCAAGGCGATGGTGGAAGAGCACCCTGGAGCGGAGTTCCTCATTCACCCCGAGTGCAGTTGCGGCTCTAGCTGTCTCTTTCTCAAACCGGATGCCAAGCTGCTCTCTACCGAGGGCATGGTGCGCTACGCCAAAACCTCGGAAAGCCGCGAGTTCGTGGTCGCTACTGAGGTGGGCATTCTCCACCGGCTCAAGAAAGAAGCTCCAGACAAGACCTTCATCCCTGTCAAGGCAGAGGCCGTTTGCGAGTACATGAAAAAGATTACCTTGGAAAAGATTTATCGCTCCCTGCAGGAGATGCGCCACGTGATTCAGGTACCCCAGGACGTGGCTGAGAAGGCTCGCCGGTCGATTCTGGCCATGCTGGCAGTGCCTGCCGGGGCTTAAATTGGAGCGCAAGGACTACGTGGCGCTGCTGCAAGAGTGCTATGCCTACGGCAGGGAAATCGCACCGCTAGTGCGATGGCAAACTGATCTGCTGATCCTGGGAGCGGGGGTGGCGGGGGTGTACGCAGCCCTGTGGGCCGAAGCCCAGGGGGCGACAACTCTGGTGGTAAGCAAGGATCCCCTTCCCTCTGGCTCTACCCCTTGGGCGCAGGGTGGGGTGGCTTTTCCTGTGGATGAGGCGGATGTAGAGGCCCATCTCCGAGACACCTTGCAAGCGGGCCGTGGCCTGGTGGAAGAAAAGGTGGCCCGCTCCATTGTGGAGGAAGCACCCTTGCACCTGGAGAGGCTTTTACGCTGGGGCCTTCCTTTCCATCCCCAACCTGTCCGGGAAGGGGGCCACTCCCAAGCGCGGGTTCGCCATCTGGGGGGGGATCGGAGCGGACTGTGGCTCCTGAGAGGTTTGCTGGCTCGCCTCAACAGGCTGCCTTTGCAGGGCTACACAGCCCTCAGCTTTTTGCTGGCGGGGGACAGGGTGGCGGGGGCCTTGCTTCTTGGCCCTGAGGGGCCGGTGGAGGTGAGGGCCGGGGCAGTTCTCCTGGCTACGGGAGGATTTGGCAGCCTCTTCCCCGTCTCGACAGCTCCCTCGGGAGCTACCGGCGATGGGATGGTGCTGGCTTGGCGGGCAGGGGCCATCCTCAGGGATCTGGAGTTTGTGCAATTTCACCCCACGGCTTTGCCCAATGGAGCGCTGGTGAGCGAGGCAGTAAGAGGAGAAGGGGCCGTTCTCCTCAACGCCTTTGGGGAGCGTTTCATGCCTCGGTATGCGGAGCGGGGAGAGCTGGCGCCGCGGGATGTGGTAGCTCGAGCCGTTTTCTGGGAGCGGGAGCAGACAGGGGGAACCTACCTGGATCTGCGGGTCGTCGAACATCTGGAGGAGCGTTTTCCCACCGTTGTTGCTTCTGCCCGCGCCTTGGGGTTGGATCCCACCAAGGATCTGCTGCCGGTTGTTCCCGCCGCTCACTACGTGATGGGTGGGATCCGAACGGACGCTTTCGGCTTCACCGGACTGCCGGGCCTTTATGCTGCCGGGGAGGTGGCTTCCACGGGGCTACACGGGGCCAATCGTTTGGCTTCCAACAGTCTCTTGGAGGGGCTGGGTTATGGGCAAGCGGGCTGCTTTGGCTGCCTTGCAAGACTTGGGAGAGGTGAGCTTCGCCCGGCGACTGCAAAGGCTACCCGTTCTGGCGGCATCTCCCTCCATCGTGCCGGCTCTGAGGCAGCGAGTTGGGGAAGCTTTGGGCGTTGTGCGCGAGGGAACACGGCTGCGGGCTTTTCTGGCCTTTGTCAAGGAACTTCCCCTGCAGGAAAAGCCTTGGGCCAGCCGGGAAGAGGCTGAGGCAGGCAGTCTGCTTTTGCTCGCCCGTCTTGTAGCGCAGGGGGCGCTGCTGCGGGAAGAAAGCCGAGGAGCCCATTTCCGCGAGGACTTTCCCCAGGAAGGGGAGCCCTTCCATACAGAGGTGCGTGGTTCAACTTTTTGTCGTCATAGTCATTTCGATTCAAACTAGGTTGTGTTGATCTTTTATTTGAGCCAAAAGAGAGCACTGACGAGATAGAGAAAACTCAAGAAGTTTCTTGCCAATTTGTCAAAACGAGAAAATAGATGTCGGTACTGCTTTAAGATCAACACGACCTAGCTTAGGGCAACGCTGAAGAACTCCACCGCTTCTGCCAACACGTCCAAAAAGCGATCCACCTCCGCCAAGGTGTTGTACAGGTAAACACTGGCTCGGGCAGTGGACTGTACTCCCAAATAGCAATGGAGAGGCTGAGTGCAGTGGTGCCCTGCTCGAACGGCAATGCCCTGCTCATCCAGCAAGGTAGACAGGTCGTGAGGATGGACGGCCTCCACCGAAAAGCTGACCAGCCCTGCCCGTCGCGCCGGATCCTTGGGGCCATAAACCCTAATACCCGCTATGCGCTGGATCCCGTCCAACAGGTGGGCAATCAACCTTTGTTCGTGGGCATGAACCCGCTCCAGACCGATCTGGCTCAAGTAATCTACGGCTGCCCCTAACCCCACCGCCTGGGCAATCGCCGGCGTACCGGCTTCAAATTTGTGGGGGATATCCGCATAGGTGGCGTGATCCCAGTACACATCGGCGATCATCTCTCCCCCGCCCAAAAAGGGAGGCATCGCTCGCAGCAGCTCCCGCCTGCCGTAGAGGACGCCGATCCCCGTTGGGCCACACATCTTGTGCCCCGAAAAGGCCAACCAATCGCAATCCAGCGCCTGGACATCCACAGGCATGTGGGGCACGCTCTGGCAGGCATCCAGCAAAACCTTGGCTCCGTAACGATGGGCCAGTTCAGTAATCTCCTGAACGGGGTTGATGGATCCCAGCATGTTGGAGACCTGGGTTACCGCCACCAAGCGGGTGCGGTCGCTGAGCAAAGACCGGTAGTGCTCCAGATCCAACTCTCCCTCTGGCGTGATCTGGATGAACTTGAGGTGGGCTCCCGTCTTCTGGGCCACCCATTGCCACGGGATCAGGTTGCTGTGATGCTCCATCACCGAGAGGACGATCTCATCCCCCCGCTCCAGATGGCTCAAGCCCCAACTGTAGGCCACCAGATTGATGGCTTCGCTGGCATTGCGGGTGTAAATGATCTCCTGAGGAGAAGGCGCGTTCACAAACTGAGCGATCTTTTCCCGCGCCCCCTCATAGGCATCTGTGGCTTCGTTGCTCAGCGTATGCACCCCGCGATGCACGTTGGCATTGCAGTGTCGATAGTAATGATCCATCGCCTGCAGGACTGCCAGTGGCTTTTGAGAAGTGGCAGCGTTGTCAAAGTAGATCAGCGGGTGGCCGTTGATCTGGCGCTGCAAAATCGGAAAATCTGACCGCACCTGGGCAGCCAGGTCGAAAGAATGATCAAGCTTGAAAGAAGAAAGGGGGGATACCGCCATAGTCTGCGCAAAAGGCCTGCTTCCCTCAGTATGACATTGCTTCGGGCCAGCCCTCGGCCAACCCCTCTGCCCAAACCGTTGCAACGGCCAGGGATCCCTTCCTCCCTGACCTGAAAGCGAAGCTTGTCACAAAATGTAACTTTGTGTTAAGTTTGGTTACAGCAACCAATACGAGGTATTAGCAATGCAATCGTCTCCCAGAATCCCTTCTCGTCTGGACTCCGCTTCTGTTGCCCAGTACTACGACACCACCAACGACTGGATCCCAGGCTGGACAGAGCAAGCGGAGCGTTGGAATGGACGCTTGGCCATGTTGGGCTTGGTGATCAGCATTGCTACAGAAGCGGTGCTGGGCCACAGTGTTTTTGCCAGCACTCTCGCCCAGTGGCTAGGTCTGCAATAACCTGCAATAATTTGTCGAAGAACTTTTCGGTAGAGCCACATTGGACATCTCACAGACTTTCTCTTTGGCTTTGAGATGTTACAGCTCTACCCTTTTTGGGAGCTTTTTCATCCTTCAATCCCTATCTTGACAATCCAATGATGCTTGACAATCCCTTCCTCCCCTACATTGCCGTAATGGTGGCCGGGTTGGTGGCTGCTGTTGTGATTGGTTCGATGGCTTTCTTCAACTCCAAGCGCCCTGCCGGTTGGGAGAGTGCCAGTCGCCCGCGGTATGTGCCGCAGTACGGTCAAGATGGCGATACCCCGCCGGAGTGGGAGATTGGCTGGACGGAGAAGGCGGAGCGATGGAACGGACGGCTGGCCATGTTGGGGTTTGCCATAAGTGTTGTGGTAGAGGCCATTGTGGGCCACAGTGTGTTTGCCTCTGCACTGGGGATCCACTGATCCAAGTTGAAAGCTGTCCGGCGCCCAGTCGTCTCGAGGAAATAAAGGCGGAAGCTATGGAAGCCTGCTTTTTCCTCATGCGTGCTCTTTGTCTTTGCCGTGCAGTACTACCTTGCTTATCTCCTGGAAAGGCTGTACCCAAAGATCGGTGCCTCCTCCATTCGGTTGGTGTCTAGCCATCTGTTGCCTGTCTAATATGATTCTCAAAGGTGAGACGTGCTGGAAGCTCAGAAAGGTTCATAGGGATACCCACAAGCTTGAGTGTCTTGAAAAATAGATGGAAGTTATCTACCTTGTCACAGCGGAAGTAACAATCAGAGCTCTTTGTTGACCTAGACCCTGAGATAAACTCCAGGCGGAATACGTAACCATCCTCACTATCAATGCACAGCTTAATCTCTTTGATAGCCTGGATCCTAAATAACAATCGCTCTGAAGAACCGAAATCCTTGACTCTAACGTACTCCCTACTTATGGCAACGCATCCAAATGAAACCTCTTGTCCACGCTCAATTGCTTCTCTCATGCCTTTCCAGCGCGTGGAGCAAATGTAGCTGGCTACATACCTCATCAAAGGCAAAGACGGGGAAGATATAGATACGACAGGATTTCCTTGGCAATTGATGTAGTAGCTGTAGTATGGGTAGCATTCTGATTTGACAAAACCGACACTCTTCTTACTGAAGTCCACGTTCACTGAGACAATTTCGTTATACCTATAGGCAAGTCTGTTCTGCTTTCCTAGGATGTCACGATAGATGTCATGATAAATGAAGCCATTGCTCAAAATAACAACCCTAGATTTATAGGGTTGATTTGAGTACCAATAGTACCAAAGAAGCATCGATAAACCACCCAACAATCCAGAAAAAGCCATAGCAATAGGAGGTATGCCACTGGCCAAAGTGCTAGGGATCCATGTCCCTAAGGCAGAAAGTATTGCCGATAGAACTGCGAAGATAGGAAGTCCAATAAGTAGCAATGTAGATAAAGATACCGACACAACACGCATCAGCAAAGTAAAAGGGCTCCATTTCTCGATTGGCGTTTCTTCTGTTGTTACGAGGTATCCCAGTGACTTATCCCGTACCAGCTTTGTCTCGGCCTCTAATAACATCACTTATCCCCCCTCACTTCTTGGATAAGCTCCATTGGCAATCTATGCCAAAGTAGTGTTTAGAGACAAACTCATAATCTATTCTGTTTCACCACTGGATAATCTTTTTCTGAACGGCTGTCATACACATGGCAACGCGAGCATTGATCTCATCCTCAGAGCCGAAAATATCCAACTTTTCTTTGAGCCTCTGGATACAGTTTTGTACGGTCTTCTTGCTGGTGTGAATGCGATCTGCGATGGCCTGATCGGTGAGGGCTTCTTTGCAGAGCAAGTTCAAGACCTCAATTTCTCGTTCCGTCAGCTTCGTAAGACCGCGCAACTCCCGCGGCATGCGCAATTCTCCATTGAGGGCACTTTTGGCCCCCTCCAAAAACACGGTGCGCCGTTCCATTTTGTTGACCGCGGCAAACCCACCCTGGTGTTTGCTGATCAGGCCCACCAATGGAGTTAGCAGCAGCGGCTCGCTGGAATAGGCCATCACATTTAGGGTGGGGTAGTTCTCAAAGATATGACGCAGGAACTCTAGGCCAGGCTCGGCAGACTGCTCCCCGCTGGTTTGACCGTAGAGCAGATCGGCTACAACCAAGTCCGGTTGTTCCCGCTGCAAGCGCAGGATGGCGTCCATAGGGTTGGTGACCGTAATGCACTGAGCATCGGCTGCAATCCGTTGCAGCCACTCACAGTTGTTCTGGGCCACCTCTGGATGATCTTCGACGATCAAAAACTTGAGCGGGGCAGTGGTGCTTTCAACCTCGGGCATCAATCCACTCCTCTAAATCCTTATCTTGTAGTCCATTCTCTGCCGAGCGAGCTTGGCCGAGATGCGTTCGTCGGCAAGGGATCCGTCTGCAAGCATAGCTCCCAGCCGACTACCCCAGTGTAGCCTCAGGTAGGGGCTTAGAGGTGAGCCTGGGGGGGTGGGAAAGGACAGGTTAGGCTAGAGGGTGACGTCAACCGGATCTGAACTGTGGTACCCCTGCAAGATCGCAACCCAACCACCCGCACAGCCTATGTCACTTATGCCCTGGTGATCGTTAACATCTTAATTTTTCTGTACCAGCTAACCCTGTCGCCACAAGAGCTGGCAGCTTTTTTCCGGGAGTGGGCAGTGGTACCGATAGAGTTGACGGCCAGTTTTCGAGGGGAGATCACCTCTTCGTCGCGTCCAGAATGGGTAACCCTATTCACCTCACAATTTCTGCATGGGGGCTTTCTCCACATTGGCGGGAACATGCTCTTTTTGTGGGTTTTCGGCAACAACGTTGAGGATCGCTTGGGCCATGTGCGTTACCTCATCTTCTACCTGACTTGTGGAGCTTTGGCTGCATTAACGCAGTGGTTTTTCGACATGGGATCCCCCATTCCTTCACTGGGGGCAAGCGGCGCTATTGCTGGCGTATTGGGAGCCTATATTTTGCGTTTTCCACGGGCCGAGATCCTAACCTTGGTGCCCTTGGGTATTTTTATCACAACCCTCTACATTCCAGCTTGGGTGTTCCTGGGCTTTTGGTTCATCCAGCAAGCCTTCTACGGCATTGCCAGCCTACAGACGCCTACCAACATCGGTATGCAGGGTGGGGGGATTGCCTATTGGGCCCATGCGGGCGGTTTTGTGTTTGGGGCCATTTTGGGGCCGCTGATGGGGTTGTTTTCCGGCAAAAGCCCTTATGACCGCCAAATGACTTGGCAACAACGTGACAGGGATCTGTTTTGATTTGATCAGCTTTGATACTTTCTCAGTCTATTGTTAATCGGATAGCAGCGTGATGGGAGAAAGCCATGGTCAGTCTATCTGCCAAGCCTCTAACTCTGGAAGACTTTCTACAACAGCCGGAAACTCAGCCCGCCAGCGAGTTCATCAAAGGAGAAATTATCCAGAAGCCCATGCCACAGGGAAAACATAGCCGTCTCCAACTAAAACTGGGTAGCTTCATTAACGAGATGTTGGAGCCTTCTCAACTGGGAATGGCATTTCCAGAGCTGCGCTGCACCTTCGCCGGATACGCGATTGTGCCCGATATTTCTGTGATCCCCTGGGATCGGATCCCTGTAGATGAAGATGGCACCATTCAAAATCTCATCCCCTTTTGCCCGGATTGGATGATCGAGATTCTCTCTCCCGATCAAAATCCAATGAAGCTGGTCAAAAAAATCTTGATCGGCCTGGATCACGGCTGCCAAATGGGGTGGATCGTGGCTCCCGAAGAAAGGGTTGTTTTCGCCTACCCTGCCGGGCAGCAGCCGACAGTACATGAGGATCCCCAAGAGGTGATCCCCGCTCCCGCCTTCGCCTCAGGGATCCAACTGACAATTGCAACTTTGTTTGGCTGGATGCAAGTTCAAGCTGGCGAGAGCCACAAGTCCAATGCGGGATAGAAAAAGAGTGGATCTCCTTCCATCCCTCAATTCAAATTCAACATTCAGTTGTTGTAGAGGGCAGGGGCTTGGGCAACCGTCTCACCAGTTTGGGGCAGTTCCTGCCGCAGCAGCGCCACCAAGGCGTTGGTGGATTGGTCGTAGAGGCTGGTCACCAGCTTGGGATAGAGGCCAATGCCGATGATTTGGATCAACAGGAAGGCGATGATGAACACCTCGCGTGGCTCAGCATCTACCAATTCTTCGTGTTCGGTGAGCTCTTTGTTCTCTGGGCCAAAGAAAATCTGCCGCAACATCGACAGCAGGTAGATGGGGGTCAGGATCACCCCAACTGCCGCCAGGAAAACCACCACCAGCCGGAAGGGGAGAGAGTAAGCATCGGTGGTGGCCATGCCGATAAACACCATGATCTCGGCCACAAAGCCGCTCATCCCAGGTAGGGCCAAAGAGGCCAGCGAGCAGGCGGTGAACATGGAGAAGATCTTGGGCATCTTCAGGCCCACACCGCCCATTTCTTCCAGCTCCAGTGTGTGGGTGCGGTCGTAGGTGGCCCCCACCAAAAAGAACAGGCTGGCCCCGATCAGCCCGTGGGAGATCATCTGCAGCATGGCGCCGCTCATGCCGATCTCCGTCAGGGATCCGATACCGATGAGCACGAAGCCCATGTGGCTGATGGAAGAGTAGGCGATCTTCCGCTTCAGGTTGCGCTGGGCAAAAGAGGTGAGGGCGGCAAAGATGATGTTCACCACCCCCAACACGATCAGCACTGGCGCAAAGTAAAGATGAGCATCCGGCAGCATGCCCGCATTCATGCGCATCAGGGCATAGCCCCCCATCTTGAGCAGGATCCCGGCCAGCAACATGTGCACCGGCGCAGTGGCCTCGCCGTGGGCATCGGGCAGCCAAGTGTGCAAGGGGAAAATGGGCAGCTTCACCCCATAGGCAATGAGGAAGGCCCCATACATCAGCAGTTGGAAGGTGAGTGGATAGGTCTTGTGGGCCAGATCCGTCATGTCAAAGCTGATGGGATCCCCGTAGAAGGCCATAGCCAGACCTGCCACCAGGATAAACAGGGAGCTGAGAGCCGTGTAGAGGATGAACTTGGTGGCCGCATACAGGCGGTTGTATCCCCCCCAAATGGAGAGGAGCAAGTACACCGGGATCAGCTCCAATTCCCACATCAGGAAAAACAGCAACATGTCCTGCACGGCAAACACCCCGATCTGCCCGCCATACATGGCCAGCATCAAAAAGTAGAAGAGGCGAGGTTTGAGGGTGACCGGCCAAGCGGCCAAGATGGCTAGGGTAGTGATAAACGCCGTGAGCAGGATCAGGGGCATGGAGAGGCCATCAGCCCCCACCGACCAACTCAAGCCCACTTGGGGTACCCAGGTGTAGCGCTCCAGCAGTTGCAAACCTGTCTGGCCGGGATCGTAGCCGACATAGAAGCCGGCCAGCAGAATCAGCAGATCCGTGACCGCAATGAACAAAGCAAACCAGCGGATCCGCTCGGCCAACTTTTGTGCGTAGGCGCGGGTACTGGGATCCCCAGCCGGTGCTGGGATCAGGGGAATAAATAGGGCGGCCAACACAGGGTAAGCGATGACCGTGGTCAGCCAAGGAAACTCGTGCAAGCTGGGCAGCGCCATGGATGTAACCTCGCTTGTGCCATACCATCAGGGGGATCCCTGCCGGCTGCAATCCGACAGCCCTTTACCAGAATCGCCCTTGAGTATCTATGCTTAGCAAATCTACAGGATTATCTTAAGGCTCCCTCTCCCTTTGCGTTGGGATCCCTGGGATGGAGCAGATGCATGGGTGGATGTTGTACCCGAAAATCAAAATATAGTCTTCCACTGTTCTCACAAGGTAACCGATCTCATCATGCCTCAGCCCAAACTGATCATCCACGGCGGAGCCGGCAGCGCCCTGGAAGGGGAAAGCAGCCTGGAAAAAGTGAGGGGATCCCTGCAGCAGGTGGTGGAGAGCACCTACGAGCTGCTGTTGGCTGGGCAGAGTGCCGAGGCGGCGGTGATGCATGCCTGCCAGTTGCTGGAGGATGATCCGCTCTACAATGCCGGGACGGGGTCGGTCTTGCAATCGGATGGGCAAATCCGCATGAGCGCCGCTCTCATGAACGGGGCCACCCAGTCTTTTAGCGGGGTGATCAACGTCAGCCGAGTTCAGCATCCCATCCTCATGGCCCAGGCTCTGCAATCAAGCCCGGATCGCGTGGTGGCCGAACAAGGGGCAGCAGAGCTGGCGCGGGAGCTGCAGTTGCCGGTCTATGACCCGGCCACTCTCAAGCGGGTTCAAGAGTGGGTGCAGTTGCGCCAAACCCATCCCCCAACTAGGGTTCTCACTGCTCTGGCCATGGGCACGGTGGGGGCGGTGGCGCTGGATCAACAGGGGCAAATCTGTGCCGGCACCTCCACCGGCGGGCGGGGGTTTGAACGGGTGGGGCGAGTAAGCGATTCGGCCACTCCAGCGGGAACCTATGCCAGTGCGGCGGCGGGGGTCAGTTGTACTGGTGTCGGGGAAGATATTTTGGATGAGAGCTTGGCGGCGCGGATTGTGATTCGAGTGGAAGATGGCCTCAGCCTGAAGGCTGCCATGGCCAAGTCTTTTCAAGAGGCCCGCCAACGTCGCCGCTCCTTTGGGGCCATCGCTCTATCCTGCTCGGGGGAGATTGCTTGGGATACCACCACCGACCTACTGCTGGCCGCCTATCACGATGGGCAGGGGATCGGCTTGACGATCTAAACTTCTAGCCGGGCTTGCGGGATTAGACCTGGACAAGCCTGAGGCGGTTGGATAAGAGTAGGATAAGAGTAGAAATAGTACTTAAACAAACCAAGTCTGCCCCCTGGCGGGCCACTGTAGAGCGTTTATGGCACTTCACGCGGAGTTGCACCGTCATTTGGGCGGTTCGGTTGTCCCCCGAATTCTGTGGCGCTATTTTCACCGCCAGGGATCCCCTTTGGCAGAGCGCTTTCCCACCTATGCCGAGTTTGAGGAGTTCTACACCCGCCCGCGCAACACCCTCGAGGATTACCTGGAGCTGCACACGCTGGTGGAACAGGTGCAGACCCTGGAAACCCTGCCCTATTTTATCTACCGCCTGCTGCGGGGAGCCTACATCTTTGAGGATCTGGCCTACCTAGAGATTCGCTACACCCCCTACCTGCGCACGGATCCCAGCCTGGATGAGGCGGAGCGCCTCAAGCAGATGCGCCAGGTAATCGAGACGGTAGGACAAGCCAGTCAACAGCGAGAGTATCCCATCGTCACCACCCAGATCGTCTGTTTGCACTCGCGCTTGCCCAGCCACATCAACCGAGCCATGGTGGAAGCTGCCGCCGAGTCGGAGTATGTGTGTGCCATCGACCTGGCCGGAGGAGACAAGCCCTACGGCGAACGGATGGACGAGTGGATTGAGCTGTTCAAGTATGCGCTGGCCCGCGGCCTGAAAACCACTGCCCACCTGTACGAAACTTTGGATGGCTGCTACCCGCAGTTACTGCCCTATGTCTCGCGGATCGGCCACGGCATTCAGATCCCTCTCCACTATCCAGAATTGCTGCCGGAGCTGGCGCGGCGAGGCCAATGCCTAGAAGTTTGTCCCACCACCTATCTAAAAACGGGAACCCTGCCCAGTTTGGAGCCCCTCAAGATTGTCTTTGACCGCTGCTTTGAGGCGGGGGTGGATATCGCCATCTGCACCGACAACGCCGGCTTGCACAATGTGCGGCTGCCGTTTGAGTACGAAAACCTGCTAACCCACGACATCATCGATTTCGAGCAGCTCAAACACTGCCAGGAAGCAGCCTTTCGTCACGCTTTTGCCTGGCCCTACAAGGGGCGTCCGGCCTCATTGTTGTCGGAGTTACAGCAGGGGGTATCTGCTTCTTTGGTGGCTCTCTGATCCCCTCAGCGGGACGGAGTCTTTATTCTTCATCCGAGCTTCTTGAGAATAGGGAAGGGATCCGTAACAGAGACAGGGGCAGCTTTCGCAAGGGAAATAACCGCTTGGATCCCTTGCCCAGAGCGATGCTGAGGGGCATCCGAGGGTGGATGAAGCCCAACAGAATCCAATGCTGAGTCTACTGAGCCAAGCATGAAGGTCTATATCAGTGCCGATATTGAAGGGATTGCCGGCATCAGCCATTGGGATGAGGCCACCATCGGCCAGCCGGGTTACGAGGCATTCCGAGAGCAGATGACCCGAGCAGTGATCGCGGCTTGTGAGGGATCCCTGGCTGCCGGAGCCACGCAGATCACAGTCAAAGATGCCCATGACTCAGGGCGGAACCTCATCCCCGAACGGTTGCCGGAGCCGGTGCAACTCATCCGCGGCTGGAGCGGCCACCCCTACTGTATGGTGCAAGAGTTGGATCGCAGTTACGATGCCCTGCTCCTAATCGGCTATCATGCCCGCGCCGGATCTGCTGCCAACCCCCTCGCCCACACCTACACCACCGAAGTTAGCCAAATCCGGCTGAACGGCCAGGCCATCGCCGAGTTTCACCTGGTCAGCCTCACGGCTGCCTATGAGGGAGTCCCGGTTGTGTTTGTAGCCGGAGATGCGGAGGTGTGTGCCGCAGCGAAAGCTTATGACGCCCACATCGAGACGGTGGTCACCCACAAAGGAATGGGCCAGTCGGTCATTGCGCCACATCCGCAGCAAGTTTTGCGGGCCATCCGCCAAGGTGTAGAGGGATCCCTGAGGCGGCTGTCGGCCTACCGTCCTCGCCCACTGCCGGATCACTTTCAATTGGAAGTGGACTACAAGGATCCCGCTCGGGCCTACCGCAAGTCTTTTTATCCCGGCTGCCGGTGGATTGCCGATTCCACGGTTCGGCTGGAAGTTTCCGAGTGGTTTGAGGTGTTGCGGGCTTTGGAGTTTATCGTGCTCACCTAGCCAGGGATCCAAGCGGCATCTGGATGAGGCGAGCAGCAGCTTCCCTGAGGCTGGTCTCGGAAAGGTCAGACAGCTCAATCCGGGCCCGAAGGCGATTGAAGTTTTGCTGCAGCCCGTGTCGATAGGTGGGGTCGTAGTGCTGCTCCAGCAACTCCTGCACAAACTGCGGCCAGTCTTGGGCGTCGATCAGCTCAAACCAACGCTGCAGGCGGGCCTGGCCAAGACGGGACTTCAGAGGCAGCAATTTCCCCTTTAGCGCTTGGGGGTGAGCAATCCAGTGGGGATAGTGGGCGATTAACCCCTTCACCCGCTCCTCTAGAGGCAACTGCACTTCGACACAGTCGGCTTGGGTAAGGGCTTGCCAAAGGGCAGGCGGCAGATGGAGCTGGCCCACTTTGGCACTCTCAGCTTCTACCCAGACTGGCTTGGCGGGATCCCACTGGAGAAAAACCTGCACCAGTTGACTTTCAAAGCTCTTCTGACTGGGCTGTGGCACCCCCCACTCGGCCCCCAGGAGGGATCCCCGGTGACAGGCCAGCTTTTCCAGATCGAGAACTTGGGATCCCTGTTGGCGCAGATGGTGAAGCAACTGGGTTTTGCCGCTCCCTGTTGGTCCGCAGAGCACTCGGTAGGTAAATTCCTGGGGCAAGATCTGCAGTTGCCGGCGCACCCAGGCCCGGTAGGTTTTGTAGCCACCTTGCAAAACCGTAACCTGCCAGCCCACCTGGGACAACACCAATGCCAAGCTGGCAGAGCGCTGCCCTCCCCGCCAGCAGTAGATTAGGGGCCGGTAATCGCGATCTTTATCGGCAAAATGGGTTTGCAAGTGGCGACTGATGTTCTGGGCCACCAAGCTTGCCCCTCGTTTGCGGGCTGTAAAGGGATCCACCTGCTTGTAGAGCGTGCCCACCTCCGCCCGTTCTGTATCGTAGAGTACAGGCAAGTTGATGGCTCCCGGCCAATGATCCTCTGCGAACTCTGCCGGAGAGCGCACATCGATAATTTCGCTGTAGGTGTGCAGCCAGGGCTCTGCAGTGAAGTGAATCGGAGGAGACACAAACCTGTGGATGGAAATGGCAAGCTGTGTTCTATCTTGGCAGGGTTCTGGCCAAGGCTCACCGCCCCAGCTTTAACTTGGGAGAGCCGAGGTCAAGCGCAGGGTGACCCGAAGGCTTGGGTTGGATATCCCTCTTGATTGGGCTTTTGCTCTTTCTTTGCTCTTTATTGAATTGATTTGCCAGAGGTGCTATGGGATCCTATATTGCGGCAGAACCTTACCCCTATCCCTACAACGGTGACTTACGGCCTGAGAACACCGCCCTGATCGTCATCGATATGCAGACCGATTTCTGCGGGGTAGGTGGCTATGTAGACAAAATGGGCTACGACATTTCCCTCACCCGTGCCCCCATAGAGCCGATCCGACGGGTTTTGGCGGCAATGCGAGCCCTGGGTTTTTTCATCGTGCATACCCGCGAAGGCCATCGCCCCGATCTATCAGATTTGCCGGAAAACAAGCGCTGGCGCAGTCAACGCATTGGGGCAGGCATTGGGGATCCCGGTCCCTGTGGGCGCATCCTGGTGCGAGGAGAACCCGGCTGGGAAATTATCCCGGAACTGGCTCCTCTGCCAGGGGAGGTGATCATCGACAAGCCGGGCAAAGGCGCTTTCTATGCCACTGATCTGGACTTAATCCTGAGGCGCAAAGGCATCCAAAACCTGATCTTGACGGGCATCACCACCGATGTATGCGTCCACACCACCATGCGAGAAGCCAACGACCGGGGCTATGAATGTTTGTTGCTATCCGATTGCACAGGTGCCACAGACTACGGAAATTATCTCGCTGCTCTGAAGATGATCCAGATGCAAGGGGGGGTTTTCGGGGCAGTTGCCGATTCAGGTGCCCTGATAGCAGTACTTCAGGAACTCAAAACCGACTAGACCTCGTTTCTTTACGTGTCTTTACGTGAGACACCCAAACCAGGAGATCTTGACCAACCATGACTACCACTGCCCAAACTGAAATCTCAACAGCACGGAAAGCCCCCCCGGAACTGGAGGTCGTCAACCTCACCAAGCGATTTGGATCCCTGTTGGCCCTAGACCACGTCTCGATGAAACTCAAGCCGGGATCCCTTCATGCCTTACTTGGGGAAAACGGAGCCGGGAAAAGCACCCTCGTCAAGTGCGTGATGGGCTTTTATCATGCTGACTCTGGCGATGTTTGCATTGATAAACGAGCTCGTGCCATCCACAGCCCACGGGATGCCTATCACTACGGCATTGGCATGGTGTACCAACATTTCACCTCTGTACTCGCCATGACTGTGGCGGAAAACTTGGTCTTGGCCCGCCCAGATTTGCCTTTGGTGATTGACTGGAAAGAAGAGGAAAAAAAGCTGGCAGATTTTATGGAAACAGCCCCTTTCCAAGTCAACTTGCGGGCTTTTGTTTCCGAACTATCGGCAGGAGAAAAGCAGAAGGTCGAGATCCTCAAGCAGCTTTATTTGAACACCAAGATCCTGATCTTGGACGAGCCTACTTCTGTGCTCACGCCAGAGGAAGCCGACGAAGTCTTGGGCCTTGTGCGTCGTTCGGTGGAAGCTGGCGACCTGAGTGTATTGCTCATTACCCACAAGTTTCGCGAGGTGAATGCCTTTGCCGATGAGGTGACGGTGTTGCGACGTGGGAAGCTGGCCGGCCATGGACAAGTGAAAGATTTATCCACAGCAGAAATGGCCGAAATGATGCTGGGCCGGCAACAGGTGCAGATCCAGTTGGAGAAAGCCTTGGTCAAAGGGGGATCCCCTCTGCTGGAAATTGAAGGGATCCAGGCTGACAAGGACAATGGCTTGCCCGCTGTGCGGGGGGTGACCCTGACTGTTCATGGAGGTGAGATTGTGGGAATTGCCGGCGTTTCCGGCAACGGCCAGCGGGAGTTGATGGAAGTCTTGGCCGGGCAGCGGATGGCTACAGCCGGGCAGATCAAGATCAACGGGCAACTGTACAGGGCCACCCGCGCAGAAATGGTGCGCCACCGGGTTTGCTGTTTGCCGGAGGAACCTCTGAGAAATGCCTCGATCCCCAACATGAGCGTTGGCGAAAACTTGGCCCTGCGTCGTTATGACCGGGATCCTATGGCCAAAGGTTGGATGTTGATCTGGCAAGAGATTTGGCGCTCTGCCCGCGCGTTAATCGAGCAATTTAAGGTGAAAACGCCTGCAGCCCAAACTCCCATCAGCCACCTGTCGGGGGGTAATGTCCAGCGAGCCATTTTGGCACGGGAACTCGCCGGAGATCCACAAATTTTGATCGCCGCCAATCCTTGTTTTGGTCTGGACTTTGCGGCAGTAGATTACATTCACTCGCAGATTGTGGATGCTCGTAACCGAGGAGTTGCCGTCTTGCTGATCAGCGAAGATCTGGACGAGCTTCTCAAGCTCTCCGATCGTTTGCTGGTGATGGCGGGCGGTCGGATCGTCTATGAAAGTCCTATCAGCAGCGTGGATCTCAAAGAAGTTGGCCACAAGATGGGCGGACATTAAGCATTAAGTGATTTGGTAAGTAATCAGCAGTGAATATGACATGGCTTCCCCTCAAATGGAGAGGTGAGCCCGAACTTTTTCTTCATCCATCTGGTTGGTCGGCCCCTCCATGATAAGGGATCCATTCTCCATGAGATAAAAATAATCGGCTAGGCTTTGGGCAAACTCAAAATACTGCTCCACCAGCAACACCGAAACGCCCCGCTCCTTTTGAATACGGGTGATGGCTTCTTCAATCTCGATGATGATGGAGGGTTGGATCCCTTCTGTGGGCTCATCCAGGAGCAAAAGTTTGGGCTCCGCCACCAAAGCTCTAGCAATCGCCAACTGCTGCTGCTGCCCACCGCTCAAATCCCCGCCCAGACGTTTAAGAAAAGAACGCAGAATCGGGAATAGGTCATAGACAAACTCAGGTATAATTGGTTCTTTGTCCGGCGCCGCTTCTAACCCCACCAGCAGGTTTTCCTCAACCGTTAAGCGGGGAAAAATCTCTCGACCTTGGGGCACATAGCCGATACCGGCACGGGCTCGCCAATTGGGAGGGTAATGGTTGATAGGACGGCCCTCAAAAGCAATTTTGCCTGTGCAGTCTTTCAGAAGCCCCATCAGGGCTTTAAGCGTGGTGGTTTTGCCCATGCCATTGCGACCCAGAAGGCAGACCGCTTGGCCGGGAAAGATCTTAAAAGAGAGATCCTTTACAATTAAACTCTGACCGTAGTAAACCCTCAAATCGGAGACCTCCAGAAGAGGCCCGGATCCATCTCGGGATAAGTTTTGTGTTGCGGTCGCGTTTTCCGTATTCATGGGCCTGCGCATGGGTCAGTTAAAACAGGGCTATAGCTTTTTGCTTAGTTTTTCGCCTTATGGGATCCGAGATAGACCTCAATAACTCGCGGGTCGTTTTTCACATCCTCAAAGGTACCTTCGCACAGCACCGAGCCTTGGTGTAAAACAGTAACCTTACGGGCAATTTGCCGGACAAATACCATGTCATGTTCAATCACCAAAATGGTGTGGCTTTGGGCTAAGGATTGAATCAACTCCCCTGTAGCTTCTGTTTCTTTATCTGTCATCCCGGCTACGCATTCATCGAGCAGCAGCAAATCCGGATCTTGAGCGATCACCATGCCAATCTCCAGCCATTGCTTTTCTCCGTGGGAAAGCAGCCCTGCCGGAACCCGATCCTTACGGCTGAGGCCAATGGTTTCCAAAAGAGCATCCGTTTCTTGTCGCAGATGCTTTTTGCCAAGTAGGGTGGAAAAAACCCTTTTGTCAGGGTTGAGGGATAGCTCCAAGTTTTCTCGCACGCTCAAGTTTTGATAGACCCGCGGCGTCTGAAACTTGCGCCCAACACCCAAAATCGAGATCTCATGTTCCTTGAGCTTGGTCAGATCTTTTCCTTTAAACAGCACCCGGCCTCGAGTAGGCTTAACCTTGCCCGTCAGCACATCGAGAAACGTAGTCTTGCCTGCCCCATTGGGGCCGATGACCACCCGCAGCTCCCCTTCCTCCAGAGAGAAGTTCAGCCTGTCCAAAGCCTTGAAGCCATCAAAGCTGACGGTGAGATCCTGAGTTTGTAAAATTTGTCGGGTGGCGGTGGGAGCTGCAGTAAGCATGGGGATCACATCCAAGAACGGAAAGGCCAAAGGTCAAACCGGATTCTCAACCCATCAAATAAACCCATCAAATAGGAGAGGAAACTTGGCATCGCTGGCTCACCCATGGGATCCTCTTACCTTAAACTTATATCTTGCACATAACTGACATCCTCAAGAGAAAGCCAGATTTAGGCTGGAGAAGTATTTGCCAAACGCCTGCGCCAAAGCTGAACGGTGACCCAAAGTTGCCTGCCTTGGGTGCGCACCCAACCCACCAGTCCATCCGGCAGCACCAGCACCACCAACAGGAACAATCCCCCCTGGAAAAACAGCCAAATCTCCGGAAAATTTTCGCTCAGCAAGCTCTTGGCAAAGTTGACCAACAGAGCCCCCAGCACTGCCCCCACCAAACTGGCCCGACCGCCCACCGCCACCCAGATCACCATTTCAATGGAAAAGGGAACGGCCATCGCATTGGGAGAGATGATCCCGGTTTGCAAGGTAAACAAAGCTCCGGCAATGCCTGCCAGGGCAGCAGACACGGCAAACACCAGCACTTTAAAGCCGGTGGGATCGTAGCCGGAAAAACGAACCCGTGGCTCGTCATCTCGAATGGCTACCAGGATCCGACCGAATAGGCCGCTGGTCAGCCAACGACAGAGAAGGTAAGCCAAAACCACCGCCAGAACTGTAGTGACATAGACAGCGAAGCGCATCTCGGACGAGTTGACATCCAGGCCAAACAAAGTCTGGAAGTTGGTCAGGCCGTTGGTGCCATTAATTAAGCGCTGTTGGCCGTTGAAGAAGTTAAAGAAAATAATCGTGGTGGCCTGAGTTAGAATGGAGAAATAAACCCCTCGAATGCGATTTCTCACCACCAAATATCCCAGGGCTGCTGCCACCAAAGCCGGGATCAAGACCACAGCAACAGCCGTAAACGGAAACGAATAAAAGGGATACCAAAACCAGGGCAATTCCGTTACCCCGTAGAGGCTGAAAAACTCCGGTATCTGACCTTCCGGCAATTGCAATTTCAGGTGCATCCCCAGAGCGTAGCCCCCCAAGGCAAAGAACACCCCATGCCCCAGGCTGAGCATGCCGGTATAGCCCCAGATGAGGTCGATTCCCAAAGCTACAATGCTGAGGGCCAGAAACCGCCCCAACAAGTTGAGCCGAAAGCCAGACAGCACAGTTGGGGCCACAAAGATCAAGGCCAGCACCAAAACGATGAGGATCCCGGCCTCCCACAGAAGCTTGCGAGAAGAATTGGGATCCCCACCCGCGGCGGGAGCAGCCACTTCATGATCAGCACGGGGGGAATGAACCAGTTTCATGGGCTTTGTGAGGGAGTAGAAGATGGAGAGTCTGGTCCTAGAGTTTTCGCCAAGCGAGATCATTCCCTAGGCATCCACCATACGACCTTTTTCGGGGAAAAGGCCCCGAGGTCGCACCTGCAAAAAGGCCACGATCAAAGCAAAGACCATCACCTTGGCCATGCTCGTGGTGGCAAAAAAGTTGAGGGTATCGGTCAGGATGGGCACGTTGGGAAAAATCAAAGCCAGCGTCCCGGAACCGATGACAAAGTTGGCAATCCCGATCCCAAGCGCTGCCACAATGCTGCCCAAAAGCTTACCGACACCCCCCACCACGACCACCATAAAGGTATCCACGATGTAGTTTTGGCCGGTGTTCGGCCCCACGGATCCCAGCAGGCTGACCGCTACGCCGGCCACTCCCGCCAGACCCGAGCCGACGGCAAAGGTAAGGGCATCCACCTTTTGCGTAGGGATCCCTACACAGGCGCTCATGGCCCGATTCTGGGTAACCGCCCGGATGCGCAGCCCCCAGCGGGTGCGCTGCAAGAAGAAGTACAGCCCTAGGATGCAGAAGACAGTGAGGGCGATGATAAACAGGCGGGTATTGGGCAAAAACAGGCTGCCCACCGGGATCCCACCCCCCAGCCAACGGGGAGCAGTCACATCTTTGTTCTGGGCTCCAAACCAGGGTTGAGTGACTGCTAAAGCATAGGTTTGCGCCAGCACCCGCCCCCCCACCGCTGCAATGGCCGGGAGAGCACCAACAGCAGCGCCAGCGTCCACCCCTTGAGACGCGGCCAATCCGCCCGCCTGGACAAAAGCCACCAGCCGCCGAAAAAGAGCACCGCGAAGGCCCCCAAGCGGAAAGCCAGCACCCAATTGACGCTGCGCACAAACTGCTGCAGGATCAGGCTCACGCCCCAGGTGGCCAAAAGGGTCTCCAAGGGTCGGCCATACAAAAAGCGGATCACCCCCCGCTCCAAGGCCAGCCCTACCAGAGCAGTGACGGCAAAGGCAGCTACCAAAGCTGGAAAGATGTACAGATCCCGCCAGGGATCCCCTAGGGGACGAAAGGCATTTTGAACCACAAAAGTGGTGTAGGCCCCCAACATCATCAGCTCCCCATGGGCCATGTTGATGACCCCCATGAGGCCGAAAACAATGGCCAAGCCCAAGGCGGCTATTAGCAAGACGGTGCCAATGCTAATGCCGTTGAACAAGCTGTCCAGGAGCAAGGTCATGGGCAGGGGATCCTCCTTCCAACTAAACTAGGGAGGCTAACCGAGCATCTAGGCGGGATCCCCGACCCTATCCAAACGGCAAGGGATCCCAGCCCTGGCCAGGACTAGCTGACTTTGTAGCGACCGCCCTTGGCCGGATCTGACCAATCGCAGGCAAAGCCCTTGGTCTCTGCCACAAACTGGTTCCAGGGCTGCGGCTCCACGGCATCCGTAGAAAAGATGACATCAAACAAACCGTCAGAGCGCACCTGGCCGATCCGCACATACTTGGTCAGGTGGTGATTGGTGTTCATGGTTACCAAGCCTTCTGGGGCATCAAAGGTCTGGCCATAGGCTGCCTGCCGCACGGCGTCGATTTCCACTGTTCCCGCTTTTTCCACTGCCTGCTTCCAGATGTAAACCATGATGTAGGCGGCTTCCATCGGGTCGTTGGTGACGCGGTTTTGGCCGTATTCTGCCTTGAAAGCTTCCACAAACTTCTTGTTGGCAGGCGTATCCACCGTCATAAAGTAGTTCCAGGCGGCGAAGTGCCCTTCCAAGAATTCGGGGCCGATGGCCTGTACCTCTTCTTCAGCAATGCTGACGGACATGGAAGGATAGCGATCTGGCCCCAGCCCTGCCCCTTCCAGTTGTTTGAAAAAGGCCACGTTGCTGTCGCCGTTCAAGCTGTTGTAGATCACACCGCCATTGGGAAGAGCGGCCCGGATCTTGCTGATGATGGGGGTAACTTCTGTGCTGCCCAAAGGCAGATAGTCTTCACCCACCACTTTGCCCCCCAGGGCTTCCAACTGGGCCTTGATGATGGTGTTGGCCGTGCGGGGGAACACGTAGTCGGATCCCACCAGGAAGAACTCTTTGCCCTTGTTCTTGAGCAGCCATTCCACCGAAGGCTCGATCTGCTGGTTGGGGGCAGCGCCGGTGTAGAAGATGTTTTTGGAGCACTCTTGTCCTTCGTACTGCACGGGATACCAGAGCAGGTGCTGCTTGGATTCAAACACCGGCAAAACCGCTTTGCGACTGGCCGAAGTCCAGCAGCCGAATACCGTTGCCACCTTGTCCACATCGATCAATTTGGTGGCTTTCTCGGCAAAGGTTGGCCAATCGGAAGCCCCATCCTCGATAATCGGCTCGATCTGCTTGCCCAAAACCCCACCGGCGGCATTGATCTCTTTGATGGCCAGCTTTTCCGCATCCACCACGCTGGTTTCTGAAATGGCCATGGTGCCGCTAAGGGAGTGCAAAATGCCAACGCGGATGGTCTCTCCCTGGGCGTAGGCGGGCACGGATCGCTTCACCCAGATCTGCGGCCCTAGGGCAGCCCCGGCTCCGGCCAGAGCGCCCATTTTCAGCACTTGACGACGATTAAATGATAGAGCCATCGGTGATCTCCGAAACGAAGTGAGTGCAAAGGGTATTAAGAAGTCCAGTTGTTGCAGCAGCCCGGCCAACAGAGGGAAGCACTTAGCTCATCACCTCGCCCATGTGTTGAACCTGCCCAACTGCGCTCAGCTGAGGCTTTCACCGAATGCCTTCCCAACCTCAACAGAGGAAAAGGCTAATCCTGCAGTCGAGAAAGCGTTGTGCATCCCTGTTGCCTTAACGTGTTCCATCAAACCCATTCGGCCCGGAGAGAATTGTATCGTGGGATACCTTTTCCCAGAATCCGAGCCCTTTCCCCGCAGGCTGCAGGCAGAGGCAGGGATCCCTTGCTGCCGGCATAATAGGGGTTCTGGGGTGGAGAATTAACAGCCTATGGTGCAGCAGGCCGGCTATGGATCTTGGCGATCCCCGATTACCGCTGACCTGGTGGTGACGGGATCCCTGCGCTTGGGACAGATGGTTTGGGATCAGGGGGATCTCTACTGGACGGAGGGCCGCCCGCAAGAAAAAGGGCGCAATGTGTTGATGCGGCGCTCTGCCGACGGGATCCTGGTGGAGCTGACACCGGCACCTTTCAATGTGCGGACGCGGGTGCATGAGTATGGGGGTGGAGCTTATTGGGTGTCGGCAGGGGTAGTGTATTTTTGCAACTTCGCTGACCAACGGCTCTACCGCCTGCTGCCGGGTTCAGATCCCCAGCCCCTGACGGAAGCAGGCCCCTATCGCTATGCAGATGGGGTGGTGGATCGGGCGCGTGGACGCATCCTCTGTGTGCGGGAAGATCACAGCCGCCAGGGAGAGCCGGAAAACAGCCTTGTCTCGATTGACTTGGAAAGCGGATCCCAGCGCGTTTTGGCCTCTGGGCACAATTTCTATGCCAACCCTCGCCTCAGCCCCGATGGCCAGACCTTGGTATGGCTGACCTGGGATCACCCCCAAATGCCCTGGGACGGCACAGAGCTGTGGCGGTCTGAGGTGAACCCTGACGGCAGCTTGGGAGAACCTCAAAAGCTGGCCGGTGGCCCTGCCGAGTCGATCTTCCAGCCCCAGTGGTCACCGGAGGGGGATCTCTACTTTGTTTCGGATCGCAGCGGCTGGTGGAACCTCTATCGCTGGGATCCCCAGGGCCCCATTCCCCTCTGCCCTATGGAAGCGGAGTTTGGAGAGCCGCAGTGGGTGTTTGGCCTGAGCACCTACGGCTTCTGTGGCGATGGGCGCATCCTGGCCTGTTATGAACAAGACGGGCTGTCTCATCTGGCTTATCTGGATCCCCATTCAGGACAGTTGGCAGGGATCCCCTTGCCCTACACCCAGATCAGCGGTTTGCAGGTGAGTGGGGAAAAAGCCGCTTTCCTGGCCGGATCCCCGACGGAAGCCATAGCCTTGGTTTGTTTGGATTTGCCTTCTGGACAGGTGGAAGTGGTGGCCCGTTCCAGCAGCGTGGCGGTGGATCCCGACTATCTGTCGATCCCAGAGCCTATTGTTTTTCCCACCGGCGGCGGCAAGGCAGTGGCCTATGCTTTCTTCTATCCCCCCAAGAACCGCGACTTTGTTGCTCCCACTGGCGAAAAGCCACCCCTGCTGGTGAAAAGCCACGGCGGGCCCACCGGGGCGACGGCAGCCGTGCTCAACCTGGGGATCCAATACTGGACCAGTCGGGGGATTGCCGTTTTGGATGTGAACTACCGGGGCAGCAGCGGCTACGGACGGGCCTATCGGGATGCTCTCAAAGGCCGGTGGGGCCTGGTAGATGTGGAAGATTGCATCGCCGGATCCCAATTTTTGGCAGAACAGGGCAAGGTGGATGGGGAACGGCTGCTCATTCAAGGGGGCAGCGCTGGCGGCTATACCACGTTGGCGGCCTTGACCTTCCACAGGGTCTTCCGGGCGGGTGCCAGCTACTACGGGGTGAGCGATCTGGAAGCCCTAGCCCAGGAGACCCACAAGTTCGAGTCTCGCTACTTGGACAGCCTCATTGGCCCCTACCCAGAGCGGCGGGATCTCTACCGGGAGCGTTCCCCCATTCATCACCTGGAGGGCCTCAATTGTCCGGTTATCTTCTTTCAAGGCTTGGAAGACGCCATCGTGCCCCCCAATCAGGCGGAGAGGATGGTGGCAGCCCTACGGGCCAAAGGGATCCCAGTGGCCTATGTGCCCTTCGAGGGAGAGCAACACGGCTTTCGCCAGGCGGCCAACATCAAACGGGCCTTGGAGGCAGAGCTTTACTTTTATGCCCAGGTTCTGGGGTTTCCGCTGGCAGAACCTCTTGAGCCGGTTCGGATCGAGAACTTGGACACCTGATGATGACTGCTCAATGGGTCGAATAGAAAGGGATCCCGTCCCATCTATGGCCCATTGTTGCTCCACAACGCTGTCGCGACAGAGCAGCCCCTCTATGATGGACTTACCAGCCAACCCGGATGGAGCATGACTCTAGTCAATAATAAGCTCAACTATACTGAAAATAATGTATAATAT
>NZ_JANSIH010000094.1:0-1054 GCF_047462075.1 Synechococcus sp. R55.2 | reverse complement strand
CCACCCTTTACGATGTGCGCACCCAAACCTACAACATGACCAGCCGAAGTGAAGAGCGCAGCGTCAAAGCCGACGATACCCTCACCGCTCTCACTGCCGATGGGCAACGGGTGGATCTGGATGTTTCGGTGCGCTATCGCCTGGATCCGGATCGGGTTCCCGAAATCCATCGCAATGTAGGCCCCGATTACCTGAACAAAATTATTCGCCCCGCCTCCCAAGCCGTGGTGCGCAATGTTATCGCCCGCTATTCGGCCATTGGCGTTTATTCTGAGCAACGAGCTGAAATCCAAGAACAAATTGCCGCTGAGCTCTCTCGCCTAATGCAGCCAGAAGGGCTGGTGCTGCAGAGCTTGCTCTTACGCAATGTGGAATTTTCCAAAGAGTATAAGTCGGCAATCGAAGCCAAACAAATTCCCTATCAAGAGAAGCAAAGAGAAGTGTTTCGCGTAGAGCAGGCTCAACTCATCAAACAACGAATGATTGTCAAAGCCAGCGGTGAGGCCCAAGCCATCGCCCTCAAAGGGGAAGCGCTGCGCAGCAACCCGAACGTCATCCAGCTCGAGTATGTCCGCAACTTGCCCGACGACATCCAAGCCATCGTCAGCGAGCAAAACACCATCCTCAATCTGGGGGACTTTCTCAACAAGTAATCGATTCGAGAGTCCCAAGTTAGGATTGGATCCATCCAGTTCAGGTGCATCCACTCCAAGCCCGTTCTCAACAGACCATCAGCCCCAGCCCCTCTCCCAGAGAAGTGTTGCTGCTGTGCCCCTTAATTTCTTGATGGGCCGTAATTCTCGGCCTTTGCATTCATTTTGCATTCATAGAGAACCCAGCACTCTCCGGTACTCCGGGGGCCAAATACCGGGCCCGACACTCAACTGGCAAGCTGACGTAGGAGCCTGGGGAGTTGACTGGGGCATCCACTCTCCGGAGCATCTGTATCAGACTAAACAGAAGGAGGCTGCCAGGATATCTAGGCTTTGTACAATTGCTCACAAAGCCCTGGGTTGATGGGAGAAAACCCTTCCCTTTCCCGGAGCAGCTCAGT
>NZ_JANSIH010000093.1:0-8481 GCF_047462075.1 Synechococcus sp. R55.2 | reverse complement strand
GAATCCGGCCAACCTGTCACAGCCGGGCTGGGATCCTCACTAAGAGAAAGTCATTATGTCCTCGGCAGGACAAGCGATCCACATGGGATCAAGGCTGCTCCAGAGGTAAGTCTGAAAACAGCAATGGGGCAATATTGGCCGCCTGGTTGATGGGGATCTCGTCGTTGACGGCATACTGATAAAACTGATCCAAGCGCCGACACAAACCTTCTGGGGTCAAAGCCTGCACATTGGAGCTGATGATATAGCTTTGGGAAGGAGAGGCGCGAAACGCTTGAAAGGCTTTGCGACAAAAGTCCTGCTTGGCCTCCGGGTCTGCTTGTCGCCATTCTGGCCCCGTCAGCTTTCCGGAGAGAGTAGGACTACTTGCCGCGACCAGAGGCAGTCCCGTTCCCAAAACCAGACCGCCCAGGATGAGCAGCAGGAGGATCCCTTTCAGGAACACCTGACGCCAAAAGAACCCGAGCTTTTGCCCGTTTTGCACCATTGTTGGATAGGCTAAGTGGGTAGGTTGGGATGCCATAGCACCCCTAGCCATCATATCGATCTTCCCGATCCAACTTCATCCCGTTCTCAGAAGCCGACAGCAGACCTGCTCGCCCACAGGCAAGGGTGGCAACAAGTTCTCAACCCATGGCCCGCAGCAAGCCCCGCCAAAAACAGCGCTTTCCCCATCTGCTTGGCTCCAAGTGGACTTCCGCTCAGCCCGTCATGGGTTGGCGACACTTTCAGGTCACTGCTCGCCAACAAGGGGAAGGAGGGCTGGTGTTTGCCGAGCTCAGAGCCGTCTGCGATCCCCAGGTGCGCCTCTGGGTCAACGCGGCCACCCTGAAGAACCGGGATCTTTGGCAGCCGGGCTGGACGCCTCTCGAAGACGGGATCCCCTGTGGGCGGCAGGATCCCCTTCTGGACAGGGCTGGGGGATAGTTTCTCTCAAGCTGGGGCTCAGGGATCGATTAGGATCATCTCTCTATCGATTAGGATCATCTCTCTAGTGTGGTGTTTTAATTCAGAAGCTTGAGGAGAAGAAAGCGGGATGGCCAGATGTGACGTTTGCGGAAAAGATCTTAGCTACAGCGATTATCAGTGGGCCAAGCGCTGCGCCAATCCCTACGGGAAGTCTCACCTCATCTGCTTCGACTGCTACAGTGGTTCGTCTTGTCCCATCTGCTATTCCCCTCTGGAGCCGGCAGAATAGAAAGAGGCGTTCTCAAAAGCTGCTTGTCGGTTACTCGACTCCCATCCCCCTAGCTCCTCGGAGGGGGCGATGGTCGACAAGGGTCTCGATGGTTTTCCCAAGGGAGCCGGAAAAGTGCGCATTGGCCAGGGCTACGACATCCACCGCCTCGTCGAGGGGCGCCCCCTGATCCTGGGCGGGATCCGGATCCCTTACGAAAAGGGGCTATTGGGCCATAGCGACGCCGATGTCCTCACCCACGCCATCATGGATGCTCTCCTGGGGGCTGCCGCTCTGCGGGATATTGGCTACTACTTCCCCCCTGAAGAAGAGCGTTGGAAAGGGGCAGATAGCATCCTTTTACTACAGCAAGTGGTGCAGCTGGTGGGCCAAGAGGGCTGGTGCGTTGCCAATGTAGACAGTGTGGTGGTGGCGGAGCAGCCCAAGCTCAAACCTCACATCCCCGCCATGCAGGCCCGCCTGGCAGAGGCGATGCAGATCTCCCCCAAGCAAGTGGGGGTCAAGGCTACTACTAACGAAAAACTGGGCCCCATAGGTCAGGGAGAGGCCATTGCTGCCTTCGCAGTAGCCCTGTTGCTGGAACAGAGAGGACAAGCTTCCTCTGACCTTCCCATCAGAATCTGAAAAGAACCTGGTCACCCCACTGCCTGAGCTGCCAAACTGGCAAGCAATCGCTCCCTCAAAAACGCAGAATCTGCCCAAGTCGCAGTCAAACCACCCATTACCTGGATCCCCAATTTTCCCTCTGGGAAAGGGGCCGGGAGGGGGGCTACTCCTCTAGGAGAAGGGCTGGGGGTGAGGGCCTCAGCAGCGCGGAGCGCTTGGGCCACAGGGCGCGGGATGCGGGCGAGCCGTCCCAAACTTGCTTGGAACAACGACTTGGCAAAAGAAATGGCGGGCCAAAACAACACCTCGGCAAACCGACTCAGGAGGAACCTTTTTGTCTCTCTACTAGGGATCCTTCTGCTCTGGCTCAGCGCTTGTGCCACGCCCACCCGCCCCCCCCATCTGGTTGCCACGGTGACTTCGGATCCCAAAACCTTCAACACCTATTTGGCCGCCGAAAGCTCTAGCCGCGACGCTATCGCCTACCTAGAGGCGGGCTTGGTCACCTTGGATGAGGATACCCTCTTGCCCAAACCGGAGCTGGCGGAAGGCTGGGAAGTGTCTGAGGACGGCTTGCGGTATGTCTTTACCTTGCGGGAGGGGCTGCGCTGGTCGGATGGAGAGCCTCTGACAGCAGCAGATGTGGACTTTACCTTTAACCGCATCATCTTCAACGAGCGGATCCCGACTTCTGCGCGGGATGTGAAGCGAATTGGAGAAGCCGGAGCATTGCCTCAGGTGCGGGCGCTGGACGAGCGGCGGATTGAGTTCGTTTTGCCGGAGCCCTTCGCTCCCTTTCTGCTGCAGGCCGGATCCCCTATTTTGCCCAAGCACATCCTCGAGCCCACTGTCGAGCAGTTGGACAGCCGGGGCAACCCCCTTTTCTTGCAAACCTGGGGTATCGACACGCCGGTGCAGCAATTGGTGGGGGCTGGCCCCTATGTCATGCAGGAATACACCCCTGGCCAGCGGCTGGTGTACCGGCCCAATCCCTACTACTGGAAGGGGGAAGGGATCCCGCGCATTGAACGGGTAATCCTGCGCATTGTGGACTCAGAGGACACCGCGCTGCTGCAGTTTCGCTCCGGCGAGACCGACGTGTTTTCGGTGCGGGGGAGAGATTTTCAGCTCTTGAAGCGGGAAGAAGAACGGGATCAGTTCACCATCTACAATCTCGGCCAGACATTGAACAACAGTTTCTTTGCCTTCAACCTCAGCCGCGCCCGTAACCCCCAGACCGGGCGGCCTTTTGTGGATCCCGTCAAAAGCCGCTGGTTTAACGATTTGAACTTCCGCCGGGCGGTGGCCCACGCCATGAACCGGCAGTTTTACGTCGATAGCGTCCTGCAAGGGTTGGGCCAGATCCAGCACTCGGTCTTCTCCCCCGCCAGCCCTTTCTACCTCAGCCCCGAAGAGGGCTTGCCCACCTACGACTACAACCCTGAAAAAGCGCGGCAACTGCTCCTCGATGCCGGATACACCTATGATGCTGAGGGCCACCTGCGGGATTCCGAGGGCAACCGTGTCCGTTTCACCTTGCTCACCAACGCCGGCAACAATCAGCGGGAGGCCACCGGCGCGTTGATCAAAGCCGACCTGGAGCGGATCGGCATCACCGTTGATTTTACCCCCATCGCCTTCAACACCCTGGTGCAGCGCACCGATAGCCGCGACTGGGAAACCCTGCTGCTGGGCTTTGGTGGCGGCGGTACCGAGCCCAACAACGGCTCCAACATCTGGCGCAGCGACGGCCGTTTGCACCTCTTTAATCTGGGAGATTTGCCCGGCAACCCGGCAGAAGGGGTTGAGGTCAGCGATTGGGAACGGGAGATCGACCGCATCTTTATCGAAGGGGTGCGGGAGCTAGACTTTGAAAAGCGCAAGGCCCTCTACGACCGGTTTCAAATCATCATCCAGGAACAGCTGCCCCAAATTGGCACTTTTAACCCCCTGGTTCTCTCAGCCCTGCGCAACCGCATTCAAGGGGTGGATCCCCGACCCATTCTGGGGCCATTGTGGAATTTGGATCAGCTCTACATTCAAGAGTAGAACTTCTGATGATGTGGGTGATGTGGGATAGGGAGAGGCTGTCTGAACTGTTGAGTTGTGTCCCTATCGCCACATTTGGCAGGTGAAACTTAGTTGTAGGTTGGGTTGCGGATGTCCTGAATTTTGCAACTATTTCACCGTCAACTCCACGTCCCCCGCACTCCTGAGAATGTTGATCCCCACCCCTCCTGACTGCAGATAGAGACCGATGTCCAGGGATCCCTGGCCCACCTGCACATTCTCAAGGATGACGTGGGGCAGCCACAGGGGCAGAGTGGGCTTGGTCAAATGCACCCGTTGGGCCAGCCCGTCGATCTCCAGCCCCAGACAAGCCTGCAGCAGCAAAAACACACTGGCCGCCGCCCAAGACTGGGGCAGACAGGCCACCGGATAAAGGGTGGGGCCCTCCCGCTGTCGCCGCCGAAAGCCACAAAACAGCTCAGGCAGCCGCTTCAGCTCCAGAAACTGGCTGGCATCGAACAGCGCTGTCAAGACCCGCACCGCTTCGCCCTTGAAGCCATAGCGAGATAAGCCTGCGGCAATCAAGGCGTTGTCGTGGGGCCAGATGGAGCCGTTGTGGTAGGACATGGGGTTGTAGCGGCCCTCTCCCTCCGGCACCGTGCGGATCCCCCAGCCGCTGAAGAAAGCTGGCTCCAGCAGTTGCCGGGCAATGCGGGCGGCGTGCTCGGGATGGGCGATCCCCGAAAACAGACAGTGGCCCATGTTGGAGCTGCGCACCCGGCAAGGTTGCTTCTGGCCATCCAAAGCCAGGGCATAGCCCCCCAACTCTTCGCACCAGAAGTGATCCCAAAACTGCTGCTGCAGCTTTTCCGCTTGTTGTCGCAACTGGGCTGCTTGCTCTTGCCGCCCCAGCAGCTCGGCCATCTCTGCTGCCAACTGCTTAGCTTCGTAGGCATAGCCCTGCACCTCGCACAGGGCCAAGGGGGGTTCTGCCAGGGATCCGTCCGGGTAGAAGATGGCATCTTCAGAATCTTTCCAGCCCTGGTTGCGCAGGCCCCGCCGCGCCTTGCCGGCATACTCCAAAAAGCCGTCCCCGTCCGCATCCCCGTAAGTGTCCATCCAGTGCAGGGCTGCTTCGATGTTTGGCCAGAGCTGCCGCAACAGCTCTAGATCGCCGCTGCGGCGCACGTAGCGCCCTGCCAACACCACAAACAAAGGGGTGGAGTCAATGCTGCCGAAATAATTGCCAAAGGGGATCTCGCGCGTCTTGGCCATCTCGCTGGAGCGCTGCTCATGCAGGATCTTGCCAGGCTCGGCATCGCGGCTGGGATCCACCTCCTGGGCCTGGTGGGCCGCCAGATACAGCAGCACCCCCCGCGCCAAGTCTGGAAACCACCAGAGAGTGGCCAGGGCGGTGATCAGGGCGTCGCGCCCGAAGACCGTGGTAAACCAAGGCACCCCCGCATAGGGATAAAGCCCGTAGGGAGTGCGGGTGAGCATCATCAGCAGATCATCCCGTGAGGCGTTGAGCCAATCGTTAAACTGAGCATTGCCGGTGTCGATCCGGTGGGCTTGCGCCCGCAAGGAAGCCCTTTGCTCCCGCTCCGCCTGCAGAGCCTCCCGGTAGGTCAAAGGGGCAATCTCCTCCCCGCCGTAGCTGCAGATCACCCTCAGCTCCAAATCCCGTTCCTCCTGCGGGGCCAAAGGCACCCACCACTGCGCCAGCTTCTCCGACACTAGCTCCGGCGCCGGCAAAAATTGCAACTGGGTTTGCCGCTCCACTCCATCCAAGCCGCGGTAGCGGAGAACCACTCCCTCAGGGTTCACCTGGGCCGGCAGCACTTGACCCCGCTGGGCCCGTCGGATGCCCCGGATCTCAAAAATATCGGCAAAGTCCGCCTCAAAGCGCAGGGTAATCGGCACGCGAAACGGCTCCGAGCCGTAGTTGTGAATGCGAATGCGCTCGTAGGCTACGTTGTTCCACAGAAAAGTAGTCCGTAGAACATGCAGGGTATCTTGACCGATAAACTGCCCCTCTGAGGTGGTGAACTCCGGGTTGGTCAGATCCACCGCCAAAATATCTTTGTCTTCCCGCACCTCTGAGCTGAGCAGCAGGAACTGCTTTCCCTGCAAGTCCAACACCCAGCGGGACAAAAAGCGGGTGTCGTCCCGGAAGAGGCCATGATCCCGGATGCCGAGGGGGCGCATGTTCCCTCGCCGGTCAAAGATGGCAAAGCAGTTGTCATGCTTGAGAACATGAGAGCGTGCCTCCACCCAAGAGGCGCTGGCCCGGATGTAGTACTGATCTTGAATTTGGATGATGTCTTCTGCCATCTCGGTCTTCTCGATCCCTATCCAGCCGGTCTCCTACGCGAACAGCTTACTGCTATCGGTCCACTCAAAGAAGGCGAAGAAGCAGGGGCCCCCCGATGCAGCCCAGCAGCCCTAGCTGCTACTTGGCCCATCTAAGCCTTATTAAGCTGCCTTCTTCGCGACATCTCCTGCCGCTCGTTCACCAGTTGGCGGTAGAGAGCCTCGTAGTCCGACACCATTCTTTCCACGCTGAACCGCTCCTCAAACACCTGCCGCACCCCGGCTCGGCTCAGGGATCCCACCTTCTCCACAGCCTCCACTGCTTCCTCCACCGAGTCGACAATAAAGCCGGAGCGCCTGTCGGCCATTACCTCGGGTACTGAGCCAAAACGGGTGGCAATTACCGGCGTGCCACAGGCCATCGCTTCAATCATCACCAGCCCAAAGGGCTCCGGCCAGCGGATGGGAAACAGCACCGCATAGGCCTTGCCCAAAAACTCGCTTTTCTCTTGGTCGGTGATTTCCCCTATGATCTCCACATTGGGGTGGCGACTGGCCAAAGGCTTAATTTCTAACTCGTAGTACTGGCGATCCACCGCATCGATCTTGATAGCAGCCTTCAGCGGCATCCCAGCCCGGACGGCAATTTCAATAGCCGTATCCAGCCCTTTTTCCGGGGAGACCCGGCCCAAAAAGGCCAGGTAGTCCCCCTTTTCTGGATAGAAACGGTGGAGATCCAGGGGCAAGCCGTGGTAGACCGTCCCCACCCAGCGGGCCTGGGGCAAAGGCAGCCGCTGGGCATTGGAGATGGAGACCACCGGAATGTCCTGAAACTCGGTGTAGAGGGGCTGCAGCTCCGGAATGTCCAGTCGCCCGTGTAGGGTGGCCAAAAAAGAAACCTGCGGGTGGCGACGGGCCAGGGCATAGGGATAGTAGTCGATGTGGCCGTGGATAATGTCAAACTCGTCGGCCATCTGAAAGGCTTTCTCGACCATCAAAACATGAGGAGCCACTGTGTCGATGGCCGTGGGATCCAAACGCAAAGCCCGCTCCCGAAAGGGGATTAGACGCGCTTGGGTTTGGGAGTCGCCGCTGGCGAACAACGTCACCTCATGCCCCCGCCGCACCAGCTCTTCGGTGAGCCAAGACACAACTCGCTCGGTGCCGCCGTAGAGCTTGGGGGGCACACTCTCATGCAAAGGGGCAATCTGAGCAATGCGCATAGCTATCCTCCACACCAAATCATCACCGCTCAGGGCTGTCTGCCAGACCGGGCTCACTGGCATTTCCGGCTGCTCCTAGGGAGAGCTTCTCACCCACGCCATGAGCTGCAACGTTCTTCAAGGGCAAAGCCAGGCCCAACCTTTATCGTAGCCAGCCAAGCCTGTTGGATGGGTCTTGTCGGAAAGCATCTCATTTTCTGGCCTGACAGTTTTTGTCCAGAGGGGAAGGGGCTACACCTCACCGGCGCGTTCGCGCAAGCGTCGCGTAGCGATAACGAGCTATGCCCAGTTGCTGCCGGGGAGGCTGCTGGAGCCGGCCATAATGGGGAAACGCCATCCTAGCTGTGGCGGACATCCTTTGCGAGAGCTTGCCTGCATCCATGCTGGAGCACGACATCGTCATCATTGGGGGAGGGCTGGCCGGTTGCCGGGCGGCTTTGGAAGCTATGCGACGGGATCCCAACCTCGACCTGGCCTTGGTATCCAAAACCCATCCCATTCGCAGCCACTCGGTAGCAGCCCAAGGGGGCATTGCCGCCGCCTTACAAAATGTCGATCCGCAAGATTCCTGGGAAGCCCACGCCTTCGATACCGTCAAGGGATCCGATTACCTAGCGGATCAAGATGCGGTGGAGATTCTGGCCCGGGAAGCTCCTGAAGTGATCATCGACCTAGAACACTTGGGGGTCTTGTTCTCCCGCCTGCGGGATGGCCGCATTGCCCAGCGGGCCTTTGGGGGACACAGCCACCCGCGCACCTGTTATGCCGCCGACAAAACCGGGCACGCCATTTTGCACGAGTTGGTGAGCAACCTCAAGCGTTTTGGGGTCAAGCTCTACAGCGAATGGTATGTGCTGGATCTGATCCTGGAGGACAACCAAGCCCAGGGCGTGGTGATGTTGGAGCAGGCCAGCGGGCGGCTGGAGGTGGTGCGGGCCAAGGCGGTTATGTTGGCTACAGGCGGCTATGGGCGCATCTACAACTCCACGTCCAACGACTTTGCTTCCACCGGCGATGGCATGGCAATGGTGGCGCGGGCCGGCCTGCCTCTGCAAGATATGGAGTTTGTGCAGTTTCATCCCACGGGCCTGTATCCGGGGGGTGTGTTGATCTCAGAGGCGGTGCGCGGGG
>NZ_JANSIH010000092.1:0-1056 GCF_047462075.1 Synechococcus sp. R55.2 | reverse complement strand
TTCAGTCCCCTCAACAACGACATCCGCTAACAACACATCTGGCTCGCCGGCAGTGGGGGGTGGGGTTGGGGAGGCCTTGGCGGGGGAGTCGCCACCGGTGCGCAGGTCGAGGGTGCCGGGCTGAGGAACCGATTGCGCCCAAGCCGGGGATCCCATCAGCAGAGCGCTACGGGACGCTTCAGCAAACGCAAAAGCGGTGCAGAGCACCATCCCGCGGGTGAGCGCTGAAGTTAGCCAAGGGCGAAGTTGCCTGGAACGATTCATGGGGATCCCTCGCACACCAAAAAGCAAGATTGCAGAGCCGGGCCAAGATTGTGCTAAAACCCTCTGCCGCCCAGCAGCGGACAATTGCCCTGGATTATATCAATCCCCATCCACCCAGATCCGAGCGTGGCCGCGAACCGGATTGCGGACTTGGGCAGTCTGGAGTGCAAAAAGCAGCCTCCCCCGCTCAAGGCAGGCGCAGGGATCCCCTACAGCGCTGGCCGCAAGACCTCGGCTCGACTTCCTCGGCAGCTAGGTTGACTTGGGAGTTGAGGATGACGACGGTGATGGGAGCAGGAGTGGGAGGCAAAGAGCGGCTGCTCCTCCAGCCCCAACTGTCGGCGTACTGTTGTGGGGGAACGTTGGGCAGGATCAGGACGGTGTTTTGCAGGACGTTGCTTTGCAGGGTGGTGGCGTTGCCGTTCAGGATCGCCATCTGCTGGGTGTGGGAAGTCTGAGCCAGGACGGCTGGAGCAAACCCGAAGCCGAGCAGAGCTGCCACTCCGGGGAGGAGGAGTTGGGTGGACAACATCGAGGATTCTCCACAAGACGCCAGGATGCCGACACTTTAGCCTGCTTTGCCCTCCGCTGAGTTGCCGCAAAAAAGCAAAAAAAGCTACGTGATGGGGAGGGATCCCTGCTGGGGACGTACAGCCGCGCGGCCCAGGCCCACAAAAAGGCCTGCAGAGGGTACTCTGTGCAGGCCCGTCTTGCTCGTCTGGATTGTCTTGATGGAGCTGATACATTCACGCTGAACTCTCCTGAACATGGTTCAGGAAAGAAGCGATCGCA
>NZ_JANSIH010000091.1:0-1060 GCF_047462075.1 Synechococcus sp. R55.2 | reverse complement strand
GAAAAAGTTACAGATTTAATGCGCCAACTGCAGGCAGTACAAGAGATTGCCGAGAGGGGGTATTGGCTCACCACGGAGGAACTGGGGCAGGTTTTAGGTTTACCAGAGTCCCGCTTGGCAATTCTGCGGGAACAACCCCTCGCCTATGAATTTCCGTGGCGCAACTTCCGCTGTTGTGTAGTTGACGAGCAAGAGGGGATCAGGCTTTGGTCTATCACTCCTAACAAGGCTATCAATGTCCACACCCCCACCACCGCGCCCCAAAAACAGCCTGCGGTCTATGCACGGGTGGATAACTTTTTGCCGCGGGACAAAAACCAACAGTTACTAGAATATGCGATCGCCAACGAAGGGCGGTTTGTCCCTTCCCGAAACTCAGCGAATGACAGTGAATACCGCCGTTCATGGGTGCTGCATGACTTCCCTGAGTTTTCAGGGGTGATTCTCCACTATGTGCAAATGCTAATCCCCCAAGTGCTCAAAAGCCTAAAAATGGAGCCATTTCCCATCGCCTACATCGAATGTCAAATGACAGCGCACAACCACGGCAATTATTACAAAGTGCACAATGACAACGGCAGTCCTGATGCCAAAGAAAGGGAACTGACCTATGTCTATTACTTCTACCGAGAACCCAAGCAGTTTTCTGGGGGGGAACTGCTGATCTACGACTCTGAAGTGCGAAACAATATGTATGTCAAAGCCGACACCTATAAAACCTATGTTCCTGCCAACAACACTATCATTTTCTTTCCCAGCTATCTGATGCACGAAGTTTTACCCGTGACTTGTCCCTCACGGCAGTTTGCCGATAGTAGATTTACGGTCAACGGCTGGGTACGGCGTAAATAGGCACATTGGGCGGAATGATACAAGTGCGGGTTCTGCCCCTGCCAGTGCAAACGATGCCATTGGACAAAATGGTGTAGCCAGTGGTTGCCCCTGCGATCCCGCCCGATGGTCGTCCCTTGACTGCTGGTGGTCTGCACAAAGTGATTACCACTGATCACATTCCCCCCCCTCAACTTTGTGAATGCGATCGTCGTTGTAGTAGGTGTGT
>NZ_JANSIH010000090.1:0-1061 GCF_047462075.1 Synechococcus sp. R55.2 | reverse complement strand
CCACCAGAGCCAGGTTGAGCCAGAGTGCCACCCCCCACTGACTCAGAAGCCACGCTTGCCACATATACCCTTAAACTTTAGCCACAGCAATTTGGCCAGATAATCCTCAGCACAAGCACCAATATAGCAATCCGTGTTAAATCGCAAAAAAATCTTTTATCGACTAAATGCCTCTCCCTGTAAACGTGCCGGTCAAATCTCCCACCACCCTCCTATTCCTCTTAGAAGGAATCAGCACCCGGCCTTCCCTTGTCTATCCTCTCCCTGAATTCCTGAGAATCTTATCCCCTATCACCTTCGTATGCTCTTCTTGCCAACTCTCTGGTAATGCCTCTGCTTGGGTAATATCCTGCTTTGCCCTGCTGTGATTCTAAACACTAACGGCTTCCCCAAACCATCCACACTCACATGGATCTGAGTGCTGTATCCACCTCGACTCCTCCCCAAAGCTTGCTCCCCTTTTTTTGCGGCTGCCCAGGGGTGAGCACGAACGACAGTTGAGTCAAGGATAAGATGCTCTAAGTCAGGGTCTTTCCCAAACTCCCAAGCAACTCCAGCGATGGAATCTCTGGTGTATCATTTTCCATATCTTTTTGGGAGGTAGCGCCACGGGGATCCAGAGCGAGCTATTACAGCAGGCCTTGGATAAACTGTTTGCATCCTGCCTCTTTGCCGATGTGGATCTGGATTCTGTTTTCAGGAAAGCTATAATTTTTTGCTATTTTATTTGCTGTGATCTGCAGCAAGATAACTCATCAGACCTTACCCAAAAACTGTCCTTATCATAACTAAATGCAAAAAACCTAACGACTACACCTTTTGCCGTTCAACTGGGATCTTCAGCCAACGGCTTAGTTCCGAGGCCAACCACTCCAGCTCTGGCTCCTGCAAAGGGATCCCCGCTCCCAACTCGTATTTGCGGTTGCCCGCCCAGATGTTCAACTGTGGGCTTTGGCATGGGATCAGCTCTAGCCGGTCAATATCCCATCGCCGACTGGGGGGAACTCTGCGAAAGCGCAGGCCAAACACCTCGTAAACCAGGCGAATGTATTTTGTGTCGA
>NZ_JANSIH010000089.1:0-8489 GCF_047462075.1 Synechococcus sp. R55.2 | reverse complement strand
GGGTGACCCGGACGGAAGAGGAGGGATCCGTTCGGGCTCCTTCTCAGCCTTGCCCCACGAAGACTGCATGGCGGAAAGAGGCGGCTGGCAGGTGCAGGGCCGCTGGCTGGGGTATGGGGAGCTCACAACCCGTCTGGCAGCGCCCAAGGGTCATCTGCCGGTGGGCTTTTTTTGGGGCTACTCAGGTGGCCTACGTGCGGCGCTGCTGATGCTGGATCGGGCGGTATTGAAAAAGTTCAAAGCCTGCCTGTAAAAAACTCCCCCCTCCCAAAGGGAGAGGGGCTGGGGAGTGAGGGGATAGAAAGCCCTAGTAGCGGTGCACCAGCTTGTTGATGGGCTTGAAGATGTCTGCCTCAAACTTTTTGCCCTTGAGCATGCGGTTCCAATAGAGCCAGGGTAATAGATGCACCTTGGCTAGGTACATGGAGTAGCGCTCCCGCGTCGGATCCAGCGGGAAGGAGGGAGCCAGTTTCCCCCCGTAGGCAAACTCCGCCATGATTAGGGAGTTATAGCCTGTGATCAGGGGACAACAGGTGTAGCCATCATACTGGGCCACCGGGGGCTTGGACTGCATGGCAGCCAAGAGATTTTCGGCCAGTACCGGCGCTTGCTTGCGGGCGGCAGCCGCCGTTTTGGACGTTGGCAGAGAAGAGGCATCTCCCAAGGAAAACACGTTGGGGTAGCGGGTGTGCTGCAGCGTTGCCTTATCCACATCCACCCATCCTCCCGGCCCGGCCAGGGGGCTGCGCTTGACAAAGTCCGGAGCGCTCATGGGCGGAGCCACGTGGATCATGTCGTAGTGCAGGCTCACCTCTTCTTTGCCATTGTCGGTGGTGACTTCAAAGATGGCTTCCTGAGTCTCAGGCCGGATGGCTTTGAGGTTGTGCTTGAATTTCACCTGGATCCCTCGCCGCTCTACCACCTTCTCCAGGGCAGCACTGTACTCCGGCACGGCAAAGAGAGTGGGAGTGGCTGTGCAAAAGAGAACCTTGGTGTTGACGCCAACCCCACTTTTGCTTTTGAAGACATCGTCGGCCAGGTACATGATTTTTTGGGGGGCGCCACCGCACTTGATTGGGGTAGCCGGGTACGTGAAGATGGCTGTTCCCCCCTTGAAGTTGCGGATGGTCTCCCAAGTGTAGGGGGCGTAGTCCTTGGAGTAGTTGCTGGTTACTCCTCCTTTGCCCAGCGCCTCCGGCAAGCCCTCGATCAAGTGCCAGTCGATTTGGATCCCTGGGGCCATTATGAGGTAGTCGTACTGAATAACCTGGCCGGTCTCGGTGATGACGCGGTTGTGATCTGGATCCAGCTCTGCCACTCGCGCTTGAATCCAGGTGGCTCCCTTGGGGATCACAGTCCTTTCGTCCCGGATAAACTTGGCCAGGGGGGCAATACCTCCCCCTACCAATGTCCAGCCGGGCTGGTAGTAGTGCTTGTCGGAGGGCTCGACAATCGCGATATCAAGATTGCGCTTGCGCTCCAGCAACTGGGCCGCTGCGCTGATGCCGGCAGCCCCTCCTCCCACTACAACAATTTGATGGTGAATGACAGGTTGCGAAGTTCTGGAGGTGGATCCCTCCACGCCAGGGCGCCCGTTCGTTTGGGTGGAGGCGGGTGGGGATTGGGTTTTGAGTTCCATTGGCTTAGTAGTCGTTGACACAGCAGTTTCCTCAAACAGAACTGAACTTGAGCTCAAGAAGCTGTTTAGTTTAATGCGGAAGAACCTGTTAAATGACAGCCAACAACCCCGAACTGGCAATCCGTAGAAGACTCTGCAGATTGCCAGCCTTCAGGAGTTGCAGCTGGGAAACAAGCGTAATCATAACACCCGATAAGAATATAGCCATTTTTTCAAGCTGTCGAGAATTTGAGGCAAATCTTAGCCTGGGACTTAGGCTTTGTTGACGCTGGTGGCAGCAGTGGCATCTCGGAGGATGAGCAGCATCCGCTAGGCTGTGGACTGTACGAAGGATTTGCCGCCGGGTTCACGGCTGGCCTTCAAGTTCTGTTGCGATTCAACTGGAGACCTTCATCACGATGGCAAAATCCATCCCTGCTGGCTCATTGCCGGTTGCTCCCTGGCACGCCCTGCCCGAAGAGGAAGTTGCCCGCCAAATCGTTGCAGTGGATCTGCCTCTGGCGGCGCTTCTGGAACGGGGTCTGTCTCAAGCTGAGGTGATCCAGCGGCAGAAGCAATATGGCCCCAACGAGCTAAAGGCCAAGGCAGCTACCCCGGCCTGGGTGAAGTTTCTGCAGCAGTTCAACCAATCCTTGCTCTACATCTTGATGGTTGCCGGGGCGGTCAAGGCGTTCTTGGGATCCTGGCGCAATGCCATCGTGATCTGGGCGGTGGTGGTAATCAACGCTCTCATCGGCTACATCCAGGAGTCCAAAGCGGAGGAAGCGATTGCCGCTCTGGCCCAGTCGGTGGTGACGGAGGTCACGGTCATCCGGGAGGGGCAAAAACTGCGGGTGCCCTCGCGGGAGCTGGTGCCGGGGGATGTGGTGCTCTTGAGCTCGGGAGATAAGGTACCCGCCGACCTGCGCTTGCTGAGCGTGCGCAACTTGCAGGTGGATGAATCGGCCCTGACCGGAGAGTCGGTGCCGGTGGAAAAACGGCTGGGATCCCTGCCAGAGGAGACTTCTCTTGCGGACCGCCAGAACATGGCCTATGCCGGCAGCTTTGTTACCTTCGGCCAAGGAGCGGGGGTGGTGGTGGCCATTGGCAACCAGACTCAAACAGGCCGTATCTCGGAGTTGGTCGAAAAGGGGGGATCCCTGCAAACCCCCCTGACTCGCAAGTTCGAGGAGTTCAGCCTCATGCTGCTCAGGATCATCCTCAGCTTGGCCGGGCTCACCTTTTTGGTGGGATTGGCTCAGGGACAGGGGGCGGCCAGTGTCTTTGAGGCGGCAGTGGCGCTGGCGGTGAGTGCTATCCCCGAAGGCTTGCCGGCGGTAGTCACTGTAACCTTGGCGATTGGGGTTTCCCGCATGGCAAAACGCCACGCCATTATTCGCAAGCTACCGGCAGTGGAAACCCTGGGCAGTGCCACGGTGATCTGCTCTGACAAAACCGGCACCCTCACGGAAAACCAGATGACGGTGCAGGCCATCTACGCCGGATCCCAGCTCTACCAAGTTACGGGCAGTGGCTACAGTCCTCAGGGACAAATCCTGGCCCAGGAGGGGGGTGATCCAGTGGAAGTGGAGCGGCTGCTGGCGTTACAGGCTTGTCTCTTGGCCGGCTGCCTCTGCAATGACACCCGTCTGCAACCCAAAGACAACGGCCAGTGGGAGGTGGTAGGGGATCCCACCGAAGCTGCCCTCATTGTGGCAGCCCAGAAGGGGGGTCTGGATCTGGAAGAACTGCAGCGCCGCCGCCCTCGCCTGGACAGCATCCCCTTTGAATCCGAGTTTCAGTACATGGCTACCTTACACAGATTGGGGCCGGAGGAGCATTGCATTTACGTCAAGGGATCCGTAGAGGCTCTCTTGTCCCGCTGCCATAGCCAGATGGGATCCCAGGGGGAGATCCAGCCTCTGGAAGAGGAGCGGATTCGCCAGCAGGTGGAGGCCTTGGCACAGCAGGGGCTGCGAGTTCTGGCCTTTGCCCAAAAAACCGTCCCCAGCAGCCAAACTCGGGTGGATCACCCCGATCTGGAAGGGGATCTGGTTTTCTTGGGATTGCAAGGAATGATCGACCCGCCGCGGCCAGAGGCCATTGCGGCAGTGCATTCCTGCCAAACGGCTGGGATCCAGGTGAAGATGATCACCGGCGACCACGTGCTCACGGCTCAAGCCATTGCCGAGCAGATGGGCCTGGGGGGTGGCAAACCAGTCAAAGCCTATAGCGGCCAGGATCTGGAGCGGCTCAGCCCCGAGAAGTTTGTTACAGCCGCCAATGAGGGATCCGTCTTCGCACGGGTGGTGCCAGAGCAAAAGCTGCGCCTGGTGGAAGCTCTGCAAGCGCGGGGGCAGATCGTGGCCATGACCGGCGATGGCGTCAACGACGCTCCGGCCCTAAAGCAAGCAGATGTGGGGATTGCCATGGGGCGAGGCGGCACCGAAGTGGCCAAAGCTGCTGCCGACATGATCCTGACCGATGACAACTTCGCCTCCATTGAGGCAGCCGTTGAGGAGGGGCGCACGGTTTACAACAACCTGCTCAAAGCCATTGCCTTCATCCTGCCGGTGAACGGAGGGGAGTCAATGACCCTTCTCCTCAGCGTCCTCCTCAACCGCAAACTGCCCATTTTGGCCATCCAGGTGTTGTGGCTCAACATGATCAACTCCATCACCATGACGGTGCCTCTTGCCTTTGAGCCGAGCACAGGCCGAGAGATGACTCGCCCGCCGCGGGATCCGAACGCCAACTTGCTCTCTCCTAGGCTGCTGCAGCGCATCCTGCTGGTGTCCGTGTTCAACTGGATCTTGATCTTCGGGGTTTTTGAATACATCGAACAAACCACCGGCAACCTTAACCTGGCCCGCACCATGGCCATCCAAGCGTTGGTGATCGGGCGCATCTTCTACTTGCTCAGCCTCAGCCAGGCCATTCCTACCCTGTTGGGCCGTGGACGTGCCAGCCAATTGGAGCACCATGAGCGCCTCATGGATACAGCAGCCATTGCCATCGGCATTGGGGCGGCCATCCTGCTGCAGATCCTCTTCAGCCAGTGGAGCTTGTTCAACATTATCTTCGACACAGCACCCCTGTCTTGGGAGCAATGGGGCTTTTGTTTGCTGGTGAGCTTGCCACTCATCGTTGTCTCAGCGGTAGCCAATCGAGTGGATCCTGAATGAATAACTTGCTTTGGGCAACTCGCGCTCACTGCGCTCCCATCTGAAGAAGTGCCGAAGAGGGGATCCCTCAGCCATTACTCAGATGTAGCCGGCCTCTGCCAAGAGATAAAAATGCCTGCTGGCCTAGGTCTGATGGCATCCAGCTTCACACCGCTCTGGCTGTCTTTTCGACCGATTTGCGCAAGGCAATCACCATCTCAGCGGCGGTTTTTTGGAAAGTCGAGCCTGTTTTCTGGCGGAAGTTGCAGAAGACGTGATCAGAGTTCGGGGCACCTGACGAGTGAGGATGAGGTTGTCTCCAAGCAATGCCTATCCCCTGCGCGCCTTCGGCCATGGGGTGAAGTCTCAATTGCTTTCCCCTCTCAAAGGCGGTCAATTGCATCTGCGCCACGGCACCACCCCTATTCCAACGGCAATCTTTTGTCAGCTCCCTCCACGCAAACCCCAGCAGCCTTCAGCGCTTGAGTTCTTTTTGCCTCCATCACCTTTTGGCAAGAGCGGGAACATCTCTTGAGTGAGAAGAGGCTTTTCCTTCCGAGCTGCCGGCTCAAGGAACAGGAGAAAAACCTGTCTTCAAAAAAGCCTCCGACTTTCGGTTGCAGGGGTACACCATAAGGCTATGATCTTAGGGGAAGGATGTAGGACATTAAAAAATGTCAGATATACCACCACAACCTTTAACCGGGAAGGCTCTGCTCCAGAAGGTCGAAGCGTTGGGGCATCTTCCACGCCGAGAAACGGCAAAGCGATGTGGCTATGTAACCATGACCAAGACCAACAAGCCTCGCGTCAACTTGAATGAGTTCTATGACGCGGTGCTGGCGGCAAAAGGTCTGAGTCTCAGCCCAAGTTCCAGCCGGGACAAGCGCGGTCGTGAGCCAACCTTTCGGGTCAGCGTTCACAAAAATGGGCAGTTGATCATTGGGTCGGCCTACACCGAAAAAATGAATCTCAAACCCGGGGATGAGTTCGAGATTCAGCTAGGTTACAAGCACATTCACCTCAAGCAAGTGCTAAACGGCCAGGTGGTGGAGGAGTCAACCCCAAGTAAAGAAGCTTCCCCCAAAGCGACTCGCGGTCGCCGGAAAAAAACTGCTGGGGCTTGAGCCGCTGCCGGGCCGGGAGTGAGGAGAAGGGATCCAGTTGACGAACTGTCACTGCGCAGCTTTCTTCCCGCTTTGCCCTCTTTAAGATGGGATCCAAAGCCTAGGTTCACCGATCTTGCTGACCCTAGATAAGGATCCCTATGCAACAGAAGGTTCAGCCACCCCTCAAGTTTTTGCCGCCGCGATTGACGCCTTGGGTCGTTCATTTCGCTCAAGCAGGCTTGCCCTTTTGGTTGCGATGGACCAAAGGGATCCCTCGCGTTGAAGTAGAGGGGGGAGAGCGTTTGGCTCAGCTTTATCAGCAGTTTGAGGCGGGCAAGATTCGCCTGCTGGTGGCGTTTCGACACCCGACCCTCGATGATCCCCCCTGCTTGATGTACTTGTTTGCCCATCTCCTGCCGCAGGTGGCCCAACGCCAGGGGATCCGCTTTCGGGGCCGACCCCACGTTTTGTTTGTTTATGACCGCGGCCTACCTCTGTGGCTGGGATCCGTTGCCCGTTGGGGCTTGCCGCGCTTGGGCGGGATCCCGATTTTGCGAGGCCGTCTGGATCGGGCAGGGCTAAAAAGTTCTCGTGAGCAGTTTGTATCGGGCCGATATCCGCTGGCGGTAGCTCCAGAAGGAACGATCAACGGTATGAGCAGTCTTCTCAACCCGTTGGAGCCGGGGGTAGCCCAGATGAGCTTTTGGGCGGTGGAGGATCTGCACAAGGCGGGACGGCCAGAGCAGGTGCTGATCTTGCCGGTAGGCCTTCGCTATTCCTACCTGCGGGATCCCAGTGCCGCTCTGAATAGATTGCTCAGCCGCATGGAGGCCGATTGCAAGCTGCCGCCCACGCGCTCGGCTCACGCCGGTCAAGCCTTTTTGCTGGCCCGTATCCTTCGCTTGGGAGAACACCTGCTCCAGGTCATGCAGACCTTCTATGAGCGCTTCTATGCCCCTGCTCTTCCTGCTGCAGATAGAGCCCAAGTTAAAGAGGGGGATCTGTTGGCGCGTCTTCAAAGCTTGTCAGATCTGGCCCTGCGGGTGGCCGAGCAACATTTCGGCCTAGAGCCTCAAGGAGACTTCATCGAGCGGCGGCACCGCATCGAACAGGCGGGCTGGGCCTGGATCTACCGCGAAGATATTGCCGATATTGCTGGTCTCTCGGCTCTGGAGAGGGGGCTGGCCAATCGAGTGGCTGCTGAGGCCAGTTTTCACCTCTGGCACATGCGCTTGGCGGAAACCTTGATGGTGTTTGCGGTGCGCCCCATGCCCGAGCAGCCCAGTCTGAGTCTGGATGAGTTGGCGGAAACTGCCCTACGCCTCTGGAGTCTGCTGGCTTGGATCAAAGGAGAAAATCCCGTCGGAACTGCTCCCCCCCGCTTGGGCCCCCGCCTGGCGCGTTTCAGCATTGGGGATCCCCTCTCGGTTTCCGAACGCTGGCCCGCCTACCAGGCCAACCGCCGACAAGCCGTACAAGCCCTCACCCAAGATTTACAAGCAGAAATGGAGCGGCTTATCAAAGGGATCCCGTGCTCCCCTGCGGTCCTCCCTGCTGTCTGACATGCCTAGTCGGCTCAGGGGCAAAAAGTGTAACAATTCCTGAGACATCTTGTGAGATATTTCGTGAAAGTAAAACGAACTTTTGCATTATCTGACAAGCAGGTGAAGGAAAGGGGAAGTTTCTGGCTCTTGGGGTAGAAAGGGGGCAGAAAGGAAGTGAGGCTCGTTGGCTTGGTCTATGTCTGATGAGCTGCTCCGCGCCATCCGCAGACGCGACCTGGAGGCCGCCACTTCAGCCGTGCAGCATTTGCGTTCTCGCCATTTAAGTGAGGCTGTGATCACCTCGATGGTGATGGTGGCCGTGGAGCGGTTGGCATGGGATGAAGGCGACCGGGCCGCCGCCAGTTGGTTACTGCGTCGCTGCTCCAGACGACGGCGCTGAAGGGATCCCCCCTGGCCCAGAGGTCATTGCGATACTTCCCCTTTCCCTGGATCCGAGGGGCTTCCCGTGTCAACCTGCCCACAAAGCCCTATCCGCAGAGGGATTAGCTTTCTTCCTTGCCCTTGTTCGGATCGTCGGGATGCTGTCGGTCTTCATCAAGGAACATAAGCCTCTGGCGAACAGCCAATCGGTACTCGGAGGTGCGCCGAGAGAGAGAAGTCCACGCTCCTGCGCTGCCCAATTTAGACTTCTGATATAGCAAGGACGCGCTGGGAGCGAAGCCAACGGTTTGGGCATCCCCAATGGCAGCCAGATCGGCGCTTAAGAAGACAAACTGCCAGCTCTCCTTCTCGGTTTTTTCCTTGATCATCTTCTCAATTTGCTCTTTGCGGAACTCGCGACTGGCATTCTCTTGCCCATCGGTTACCACAACCATCACAACCTTGGCCGGGCGATCTGCCTCGCTGAGTTCGCTGAGGCTCTTTTCTAGGTCGATGATGCCGCGCCCCATGGCATCCAGCAAGGGAGTAGAAGCTAGCGGCACGTAGGTCTCGCGGGTCAGCTCAGGGACCTCGGCAATTGGCTTGAAGCGGTGAATGACTTCATAGGGATCCTGGGAGTCGAACTGAACCAAGGTAAGGGTGGCACTTCCTC
>NZ_JANSIH010000088.1:0-8642 GCF_047462075.1 Synechococcus sp. R55.2 | reverse complement strand
GCTTGCACCTCGTCGCCAGCCGCGCTTTCAACTGGGCCGCCCCCGTCCGACACCAGAGGGGATCCCGGCTGTTCCAACGCCACCGCCCGTGGTGGCCACTCCTGAACCTGAGCTTACGCCTGAGCCCAGCCCAGAGCCCTCTCCGCAAGCTGTGCCCACTTCAACTCCCCAGCCTGTGGCTACGCCTTTGCCGCGCGTGACCCCCATTCCCTTCCAGGAGCGGCGGGTGCGACAGCAGGGGTTGCGGCTTTTCCCGCCGGGACTCCACAGTCCGGCCTTGCCAGGTGAGCGATAGCGGGACAGAATCCTTGGTTGACAGAATGCCCTTCGCACAGCGGGCCGTGGGCCTCACTGTTTCCCCGATGCCGCTCTGCCTGGGTGCGCAGTTGCCAGTTGTCGCGTTCTCACACCGGTCAAGCGCGAGGAGCGTGGAGCGACGGGAAAGAATCCCCCGGCTCTAGCCGTGGGGAGAACGTCGATTCCTGCCCAATGGAAGGGCCGGTCGTGTGGCTAAGCTGATGGGGTTGAGCCAAGTCAGGAGCATTGCTCCCTTAACCATCTCGCACCGATTGCGGCGGCGGGATGGGATCCTGGGTGGAGCTCTGGATCCCATTCTCTCCACTTTCCAACCTGAGCAAGGGCCGCAATCGGGATCCCTGCCAGGGATCCAGGACATCCCGAATTAGCACCTCCTGAATCCACACCTGCAGGATTGCCGCCAAAGGCACGGCCAGGAACAGGCCCAGCACCCCAAAGAAAAAGGCTGAAGTAACTTGAGCTACTAGGGTTAGGGCGGGCAGGAGCGACACCTGTCGGGACATAACGATGGGGGTGAAGACGCTGCTTTCCAACTGCTGGATCAGGATATACAGCCCCAGCACTGCCAAGGACTTCCAAGGGGCATCCGTGAGGGCTACCAGCATGGGGGCTACCACGCTTAAGGTGGGGCCGATATTGGGGATGAAGTTGAACAATCCCGCCAGCACCGCATTGGCCAAGATCAGGGGCACCCCCAAAATCCACAGCCCGATCCCACTCAGCAGCATCACCAAGGTGCTGGTAAACAGGATCCCCATCAGCCAGCCCCGCAGCGCCAGCTCACAGCGCTTGAGGATGTAGCGAATGCGGGGACGGTAAAAGGCCGGGAAAACCGAGACAAAAGCGCGACTGTAGGCTTGGGGATCCGCCAACAACAAAATGGTGAGGATGATTACAAACAATAGGTTGAGCAGGGTGCCGAAAAAGGCAGTGAAGGACTCGGAGAAAAAGTCGCGCACCTGTCGCACCAACTCGGTGGCCTGGGGCACCAAGCTATTGGCCAATTCCCGCAGCGTCGGCAGCTCAATATCCGTCGGCAAAGAGAGGATCAAGCTCTCGAACAGCCGCTGCGCTTGCACGATCCCGGCGGGCACCCCATCGGTAAACAGCCGCCGCAACTGCTCCGCCAGGGGGGGCACCACGATTAGCCCCACCAAGATCGCGGCCACCAAAACCGTCAAACTGGTGATGACAATTGAGGGGCCACGCCGAAAGCCGTAGCGCTGTGGGATCTGGGCCAAGGTATCCAATGCTACTGCCAACACAATGGCCGCGAACACCAACAGCAGGATCTGCCGGATCTGCCAAAGCAGAACTAGCAGGCCCAACAGCGCCCCTAGCCCCAGCCACTGGGCGAAGGTCACCCGCCAGCTCACCTCCTCTCTCGCCCGGTTGTCGCCTATTCTAGATGGGATCCCGACAAGTCCCATCGCTATTCGAGAACCCTGGATGCGCGATCCTGTCCCTTCAGAAGTGACTTTAGCCGCCCGCAGCAGTGGGATGGAGTTTTTGCTCACGGATGAAGCTCCCCTGCTCTCGGTGGGGGGAGTGTCCCGTTATTTGAAATCGCTGCTGGCCGGGGATCCCTACTTGGCCAGGCTGTGGGTGAGCGGGGAAGTATCCAGTTGCCAGCGCAACCGCAATGGCCACCTGTTCTTGACCCTGACCGATCCGGAAACCGGCGACGTTCTCAAGGGGGTGGTCTGGCAGGGCCAAACTTCCCGGCTCAGTTTCTGGCCGGAAGTGGGGCAGCAGGTGCTCGCCCTTGGGCAAATCGGCATCTACAGTGGCGGCAGCTATTATCGCCTCGTCATCTGGCAATTGCTGCCTGCCGGGGAAGGGCTGTTGGCGTTGCGATTTCAACAGCTCAAGGCCCGCCTCAGTGCCGAGGGCTTGTTCGACAACCAACGACCTCTGCCTGTTCACCCCCAGTGCATTGCTGTCGTCAGTTCCCCCCACGCTGCCGGCTGGGGAGATATTCGGCGCACCCTCAACCAGCGCTACCCCGGGCTACGGGTGCTGTTCTCCCCGGCTCAAGTGCAAGGGGAAGCGGCCCCAGAGTCAATTGTGCGGGCCATTCGCCGGGTGGAGCGGGATGGGCGGGCCGAAGTGCTTTTGCTGGCGCGGGGCGGCGGAGCCAGTGAGGATTTGGCCTGCTTTAACGATGAGCGGGTGGTGCGAGCGATTGCCGAATGTCGGATCCCGGTGGTCACCGGGATTGGCCACCAGCGGGATGAAACCCTGGCGGACTACGCTGCCGACTACGCCGCCCACACCCCAACGGCGGCTGCCGAGCGGATCGTGCCGGATCTGGGGGAATTGCAGCGCCAGGGATCCCAGTTGCGCCAGAAGTTGATCGAACGCACTCGCCAAGCTTTGGAAAGGGCCCAGCAGCGTTTGCAGCAGGCCCAACACCACCTGGCTTACGTGCATCCAGAGCGGCTGTTGCAACAGGCTCAGGATCGCTTGACCCAACACCAACATCGCCTGCTCCAAGCCGTGCGCCATCGCTTCCAGCAACGCCAACAGCACCAACAGGCCCTGCAAGATCGCCTCCAAGCGCTCGATCCCGAAGCCATTCTGAAACGGGGCTATGCCTTGGTGCGAGATGAAGAGGGATCCCTGATCCGCACCCATCGCCTGCCTCCCCAAACCCGCCTGATGATACAACTGGCCTCGGGAAGCCTATGGGTACGAGTAGAGGAGAGCCATGAGCCGCCGCAAACGTGAGGAGCCGTGGCGCTATGAAGCAGCCATTGCCGAGGTGGAAACTTTGATTGCCCAGATTGAATCGGGGGAACTGGATCTGGCGGAAGTGGTGGAGCGCTTTCAACAGGCCGCCCAAACCCTGAAAACCTGCGCGGACTTTTTAGAGCAAAAGCGGCAGCAGGTGGAGATCATCATCGAGCAATTGGGCCAAGAGGAAGAAGACTCGCAGGCGTTCTAGGGATCCCACCTGATCATTCCCCCTGCACTGCTGTCGCCATTCTGCTTCACTATGGATGGTCGTTGGATGGTTGTCTTTATCCTTGCGCCCCCATGCCCGCAAAGATCCTCGATGGCAAAGCCTTAGCCGCCCGCTTGCAAGCGGAGATGGCCGCCCAAGTGCAAGCTTGGATACCCCAGGTGGGGCGGCCACCGGGATTGGCAGTGCTGCGGGTTGGAGAGGATCCCGCCAGTGCGGCTTACGTGCGTGGCAAAGAGCGGGCCTGTGAGCGGTTGGGCATTGCTTCTTTTGGCCGACATTTTTCCGCCCAAGACTCCCCTGCCCATTTGCTCGACACCATCGACCAACTCAATCAGGACGAGCGGGTGGATGGCATCCTCGTCCAACTGCCCCTGCCCCCCGGCTGGGATCCCATCCCCCCCCTTCTGGCCATCAATCCCGACAAAGATGTGGATGGACTCCATCCCCTCAACCTGGGCCGGCTGTTGCGCGGCGAGCCCGGCCTACGCAGTTGTACCCCTTTGGGCGTGATGCGCCTGTTGCAGGCAGAAGGGATCCCGATTGCAGGCCGAAAGGCAGTGGTGGTCGGTCGCAGCATCTTGGTGGGCAAGCCCTTGAGCTTGATGTTGTTGGCCGCCGATGCGACGGTCACCCTAGCCCACTCCCGCACCCCCGACTTGGCAGAAGTGACCCGCGCCGCCGACATTGTGGTGATGGCCGTGGGCCGCCCCCGCCTATTGAGGGCAGACATGGTGAAACCCGGCGCGGTGGTCATCGACGTTGGCATCAACCGCATCGAGACCCCCACCGGAGCCGAGCAATTGGTGGGAGATGTGGACTATGAAGCGGTCAAAGAGTTGGCCGCTGCCATCACGCCCGTACCGGGAGGCGTAGGGCCGATGACGGTAACGATGCTGCTGGCCAACACCCTACAGAGCTATAAACTGCGCAGCCACTTGTGTAGTCATTATTAAACAGGAATGAAACATTTCTGTTGCATTGTTCCCTAACTTCCCTCTCTCTCTGGGAGAAGAGCTGGGGTTGGTCGCGGCAGCGGCACAGAGCGCTTGGGGAGTGTCTCAATCTAGCTTGAAATGACTATGGTTTGGAGACTGTTCTCAAAATGTTCTGTTGCTTGGATCCTCCCCCTTTGGCCCAGAAGAGTGAGGAATGGAGAAGTTGCCCCAGAGGAGTTTGAGGTGACCGCTGCAAATGTCCAAGCTGCGCGCGGAGCACCCTAAGGCTGCAAGATCATCGACCAGGAGCCGCTCTCCCCATCCCAAAACGGGGCCAGAGACTCTCCCACCACATTGGGCCCCCAATAGCGGCGGGTTCCATCCAGGGCGAAAGCCACCACAATGTCTCCGGGGCCGATTTGCAGCGGTTCCTCTCCCAAGCTCAGCAGCAATCCCTCGCTCCCCCCCTCTCCAGGGGCAAAGTCCCAGTGGGCCGTTTCCGGATTGATCATCCGTTCGCCGCTGCGCATCAAGATCACCAGCCGAACCGGATGGGGCGTGCGATTGCCGACCCGAAAGGGTCCCGTACGGGCGGAGGTGGGGACAGCCTGGGGGGGCAAGGCAGGTTCTGAGTGCAGAACAGGGACAACATTCCCCTCAACAGAATCTTCCAAGGCTTTCAGCGTCGGTTTCTCCAGAGTTTGTGCTCTCAATCCCTGCACAAGAACCCCTACCCCAACCAAAGCGACAGACAACACTAGGGATCCCTTGCCCCTCAAGGCCCTGTTCATGGATGGCCCACCAGCGAAAAGAGAGGCGACAGCCCGAGCAATGTAGGCAGAAAATGACCAGATCAAGACGCACATCGAGACCACTGCAAGCCAAAGTGATACGTGTCGAGTTAGACAAAAGGCATCAACTGCTGCCCTACCACCGATAGACCAGGCATGCGCATACAGAGTTCCATCTGAGGGCAACGCCCCCCACCGTGCAGAACAGGATTGTTCAGCTACGTTAACACGTCCATTCCTCTATTCTTTGGGCTTTCGGGGAACGTCAAGGAAAGAAGGGATCCCCCACTCCAGACCAGGCTAAGCAAGTTTGGATCCCTTTTAGGGATTCACAGCCCGACGCTGCCACCCTTTGGAAGTGCGCTCGTACACCGTCCGCAATTGGGGATAGATCTGATCCCCCTTAAGCTGTAGGTGATCCACCTCCGTTGGCTCCAGCAGTAAAGCCACAAAGGTCTGCGGAGGCAGCAGATCTTTCTCTTTCGGCAACTCCTGGATAAAAGCCTCTGGCGGGGCAAGCAGCCCCTTAGGTTCCGGCCAAAACCAGAGGAGCCGTCCTTTTTCCGATATCTGTTGCCACAACTGTTGCCGCTGGCGCTGAGCTTGGGGATCCGGATGATCGGCGGCGATGGCCTCAAGGGTGCCAGCGATGCGGAATTGTTCGCGGGTTTTGCAGAAATACCAGCAGATCTGGGCTTGGGGGCAGTGGGCAATTTGTCGGATCTTCTCGCTGCGACTATCCACCGCCAATTGAATGCGGTCGGTATCGCCCAAAAACCCCCGGAAAACGACCGTGCGGTTGCGCGGATGCCCCTGGGGATCCACCGTGGCCAATTGCAAATACCGCACACCGGGATCGCTACGGTTCCGGTGCAGTGCCGCCTGAATCAGCGCCCGCCAAGAGGGATCCGCAGTAGAATTGCCCTTCGGGTCTTTCATCCGTTTTTCGCAAGGTGCAAGCAAGCCAGGATTGGGGCTCTCTCTCCCTTAGCTAGGGGGTGGAGAAGCCTCAGATTGGGAGTCTCTGGAGAGCCCTGGTGAAGACTCCACACCGCTGACGCGACCAGAGCTGGGATCTGGCTCGGTTGGGCTAATGGGATGAAAGTGGTGCTCTACCCAGCCCTCCGGCGGCCCCTCAAACCGCTCCGGCACTGGCTGCTTCACCTGTAATCCCCGCAGCATCGCGTTGAGATAAGCACTATCCCAGGTAAAGAGGCGGCTTTCGCGGATTTTGTGCCACACCGAACGCGACATCAGCAACGTCCGCTCCACATCTCGAGCCCCCAGCTTGAGCAAGAACTCCTCCCGTTCCGGCTGGTAATCGGTGGAGGCCAAGGCCAGAGATTGCGGCGGATGAGCCTGAGTAAGCTGGGCCATCTTGGCCATGAGTTCGGGGTAGAGCCAAGTGTAGGCGGGGTGAACCGTGAGCTTGGCCACATGAGGTTGCTGCCCGGTGCGATCCAACTTCAAGTTGAAGTAGCCAATGGCGGTTTTGCGTTCGGGCTCATAAACACACACTTCCACCCGTTCCGTCTGGCTGATGGCGCATTTGGCCTGCTCCAAGAGCCAATCCAGTGGGTTGGTGCGAAAATCGTTCACCTCGCGGTCGTACACCTGGCGCACATTGGCGGGCATGGATCCCGTATCCAGTTGGTAGATGGCGTAGGCATCCCGATTGGTCACCGGCACCAGGTTGGGCAATTTGGGCTCGTGCCGGCTGAGGGCCGCCAGAATATCGGCTGGAACCGACCAGTAGGTGATCTGGGCTAGGGGTTGGAAGCCGTTGCGCCGGTAGAGCGCCATTGCCCCTTTGTTGTGGATGTTCACCTCCAGGATCCAGGTGCGAGCTTCCCGAAAGTGCTCCATGCAGTGCTTGAGCAGCCGGGATCCCACCCCCTGGCGCTGGGCAGAGGGCGCTACCGCGATATGGTCGACCCGCCAGGTGCTGCGGGAATGGTTGAAGGGAGAAACCTGAATCACCCCCTGAATCTTGCCCTTCAGCTCCGCCACATGCACTGTAAACATGTGCTGAAAGCGATTGGGAAACAGGGTCAGGGTTTTCAGGGGCCCATACCACTGGCGCAACCGCCGCACTTGGCGACGAATATCCACCGAGCGGCTGCTGTACTCTTCATCAAAGGCTTGCGCCAAAATCTCTTCCACAGCCTCCAGATCCCCCAGTTGGGCGGGGCGAATGATCAGTTCAGGGGCACCAATGGGGGCTTCGGCATCCGGGTCGGGTCTTGCTGTGGTGTTGTCCATGCCAATCGCAGGCGGGAGAATATTCAAAGCATAGCTCAGGCTCTCTTGCTTTTTCTAACCGGGAGGATCGTTCTGCAACAAAGCTTGAAAGCCTACAGATCGGCTTTCCCGTTATCGAGAAAGGCTTGGCCGCCAAGAAGGGCGTGAACTCAGCCTCCCGGTAGCTGCCCAACAATGACGAATGGGAGAGCCGGCCCTCTACCCCGCAGAGAGCAATGCCGGGTCGCTCACGCCCCAACGTCTAGCAAGGTCAAGTTGCTGAAGGTGAAGCGCTTCTCCACAGGGCCGGTTTCCGTCTCGGTCTGGATACGCCGCTCCGAGAGGATGTAGTACTGGCCCACTTTTGTATACAGATCCTCGAATTGGCTGCGCCCGCCCTTTTGCTCGCCCGTTTGGGGATCGTGATAGACGGAATCGTAGCGGTGGGAAAGATAGCCTTCGCCGGTATCGTGGCTGCTGAAGGTGTGGATGGTAACCACCACTCCGTGGATATGCCGATGCACCATGGTAACCTGGTTATCGCGCACGTGGTAGCGATCCCCTTCGGCTTTGCCCCCCACCAAGATCTCTACTGTGCCATCGGGCAGGGTTTGGCCGTAACGGAAGGTGTTGTTCCCATGGGTCTCGTCGAAGCTGCGGCGCACCCGGTGAATGGCAATCTCCCAGAGTTGGTTGTGAATGGCTTTTCGAGCTTCCTCATCTTCTACGCCCGTAACGGTGGCCTTTAGGTCTGCCCCCACTCGCACCTGCCCAACGAATGTGCGCTCCCCATCCCAATAGGTGACCTCGGCGCTGTAGCCTGGGAAAGCGGGATCCCAGGTGTAGCGGTTTTCATAGGCGGCCCGAAACAACTCTTGGGCAGAGACTTGAGTGGCGATCATCGGCTGTCTCCTTCCTGTTTTCCTTGCAAGCACTTCCCCTGAGCATCCATCATACCGCCCCCTGCTGTTGGGCTGCCCCCCAGTTGCCTTCGCTGAGAGCCTGCATCTGGTGAACTGGCCTAGCCGCTCCCCTGTCCGCTGCTGCAGGATAGAAGCACAGCCATGGGAACTTCTTCCTCACACCCAATTTGGCTTGCGAGTTTAGCCGCTGCTGTGATCCCCAGAGTATTCTCTGAGAAGGGTTCGCCTATTTTTTGTGGGTGAGGAGGGAGATTGAAAGGTTTTGACAATCGCGTCAGCGGGGCGGATCCCCTAGAGCCTGGCCTGACGCCGCCCCAGACCGGCATGGCAACCGCGCCAGAGATGATGGGGCCAGTGCTGAAAATCATTGGCAAGCAGACCCTGAGTGGCCACATCCCTATTGGCGGGGCAAAAAACTCTGCCTTGGCGCTGATGGCCGGGGCCATCTTGGCTCCTGAGGCTTGTC
>NZ_JANSIH010000087.1:0-8669 GCF_047462075.1 Synechococcus sp. R55.2 | reverse complement strand
CGTGCCCTCCCCAGAACTGCAGCGGCTACAAGCTCAAGCCCATCACCACATGGGGCTCCTTCTCAACCGGAAAGAAACGACCGCTCAAGCCCGTCCGTTTGTGCCCCACATAACCGTGGCCTTCCGAGACCTAACCCCCGCCCACTTTCGCGCCGCCTGGCCAGAGTTCAAGACGCGTTCTTTCCAGAGTGCGTTTGTAGCGTCAGCTTTGACGCTCCTCCTCCACGACGGCAAACGTTGGCAGGTTTTTGCCCAGTTCTCGATGGGGGAATAATGGGGAACAGAAGAGGGTTGCCAACCGAAGCAGCCTACTCCACCCAGTGAGCGGCCATGTATTCCGCCAAGTCCAACACCCGCTGGGAGTAGCCCCACTCGTTGTCGTACCAAGCCATGACCTTGACCAGATCCCCATCCAGCACACTGGTCATCTCCGCATCCACAATGGCTGAGCAGTCGTGGCCGCGGTAGTCGATGGAGACCAAGGGAATATCCGAGTAGGCGATGATCCCTTTCATCGTGGTTTCCGAGGCTTCCTTCAGGGCAGCGTTTACCTCCTCGGCAATCACGCGCCGCTCCGTCTGCACCACCAAGTCCACCAGAGACACATTGGGCGTGGGAACCCGTACCGCCACCCCATTCAGCTTGCCTTTCAGCTCCGGGATCACCAAAGCTACCGCCTTGGCAGCCCCCGTGGTGGTGGGCACCATGCTCAATGCTGCTGCCCGGGCCCGCCGCAGATCGCGGTGACCACCATCTAAGATCCGCTGGTCGCCGGTGTAACTGTGGGTGGTGGTCATGGTGGCACGGAGGACGCCGAACTTGTCCAGCAACACCTTGATGATCGGGGCAAGGCAGTTGGTGGTGCAGCTGGCGTTGCTGACAATGTTGTGCCGCACCGGGTCGTAGGTGTGTTGATTAACACCGTAGACAAACGTGGGAATGTCTCCCCCCTTGGCCGGGGCGGTGATCACCACCTTTTTGGCCCCCGCTTCTATGTGCTTAGAGGCACCCTGGTAGTCGACAAAAACACCTGTAGCTTCAATAACAAGATCCACCTTCCACTCTTTCCAGGGCAGGTTGCTGGGGTTGCGGTCGGAAACGGCATAGATATGCTTGCCGTTCACCACCAAACCATTTTCTGCAGGCTCAACGTCTGCTCCCTGCAATGGCCCAAGGATGGAATCGTACTTGAGCAGGTGGGCAGCCGTGCGAGCGTCTGAGGTGTCGTTGATGGCGACGATGTCGAGGTTGGACTGGGAGCGACCCAGCCAACAGCGCAAAAAGTTGCGACCAATGCGACCAAACCCGTTGATGGCTACCCTGACCACTGCTCCTGACCTCGCTGCTTGAAATTTCCTGGGGGCTGCTGCTTAGCACATGATATCGCAACCCCTGAACATTCTGAAGACAAAATTTGGGATCCAAGGGGGGCGTCTTCGCGGACGTTCACCTGCAAACCCTATGCAGAGCAAGGATTGAGCCGCTTTCAAGAAGGATAGCGCTGGTGCAGCAGAGCCATGGCCGAGGCTACATTTTCTACTCCCCGCTGCTCCAGCAGATCCGTGAACATACTATCCAGCCAGTAAAGGTGCTCGCTGATGATCTGGCTCCAGGCGCGGTAGAGTTTCACCTGTACTTCCAGGGGCAGCAGGATCAGCCCTTCGGTGGAAAGGCGTAGGGTTTGCACCTCGGTCATGCTCACTGCCGTAAAGGAGCGCCGCCGCCCCGTCAGCAGAGAAAGTTCCCCAAACAAGCGCCCGGCGTGCAGCGTGGCCAGCCAATAATCTCCCGGATGTCGCACGTACTGGCGACGCAGCTCCACCACTCCACTGAGGATCATGTACAGGTCACTACTGGGATCCCCTTCCTGGAAGATCACCTGGCCTGGGGAAAAGCGGCTGGGCAACAGGGCAGCCGTCAATGCCTTCCACTCGGCATCTTCCAAGGATTGGAAGAGCAAATGCTCGCGAACACGCTCAAACGGATAACGGGTGCTGCTCATCGCGTCGGTGATCCCAAGGGGGGCTTGAGGCCGGCTCTGTCTCATCCTACCCTTGCTGGAATTGACTTGCAGGGGGTCAGTCCTGGCGGAAGACCTCCCTTAAGCTTTCCAGCACTGCTCCTGTCAGCTCAAAGAAGCGGGTGGAGCGCCAGGTCTCGAAGCCGCGTGGCTGGGGGAGATCTACCGGGATCACCTTGGCAATTTGGCCGGGGTTGGGGGTCATCACCACCACTCTGGTGGAGAGAAATACCGCCTCTTGAATGGAGTGGGTAACGAAAAAGACGGTTTTTTGGGTAGTCTCCCAGAGGCGCAGCAGCTCCAGGTTCATTTTCTCGCGGGTGATCTCGTCTAGGGCCCCAAAGGGCTCGTCCATGAACAGCAGCTCGGGGTCAAAGACCAAGGCCCGCGCCAGCGAAACCCGCTGTTGCATACCTCCAGACAGTTGCCAGGGGTAGCTGTGCAAAAAGTTCCCCAGCCCCACCCGCTGCAACATCGCTTTGGCCCGCTCCTGACGCTCTCGTTTGGAGAGGTGCATCACCTGCAGCGGCAACATCACATTCTGCAAAGCCGTGCGCCATTCCAGCAGGGTCGGGGCCTGGAAAATATAGCCGTAGAGCCGCTCCTGCCGGGCCTGTCGGGGGCTTCGTCCTGCAATGGACACGGATCCCTCGCTGGGCTGCTCCAGATCCGCCAAAATACGCAGCAGCGTGGTTTTGCCGCAACCGGAAGGGCCAATCAAGGCGATAAACTCGCCCCGCTGCACCTCCAGATTGATATCCCGCAGCGCCACCAATTCCCCAGACGGGCTGGGGTAGCGCTTGCCAACCCCACGCAAGCTGACCAGGGATCCCACCTCACCGGCCTGTAATCCGTCAGAGACAAGGGAAGGGTTCATGAAAGAAGACAAAGGTCAGAACAGCCATCCACCCCAAAAAACCAAACGGTTAGTTGACAGACCTGACTGGGTGCCTATTCCTCAAGCACGTAGGAAATGGCGTTTTTGTTGACGCAGATAAACTCCGCATGGGCAACACGGCGGCCATTGATAAACATTTCTGAGTCGGTTAAGGGAACAAACGTGCGCTCGTCGTTGAGCAAGCTGGAGACCCGTCGCTCGAACTCCGTCCCCTCCAGAAACACCTCGCCGCGAATGTCGGTGCCATCCAAGGTGCGAATACGGATGCGCCGCCGCTCCTCTCCGATGGCCTGGGCAGTTTCATAGGCTCCCCGTCGGGCTGCTTTCTTGATTGAGCGACCCGCGGTGCTCATGGCCTCTTGCAAATCATCCAACTGTTTGTCGCTCATGTGCCCACTCTAGAACTCAGCACGGGGCCGAAAAGCAGCCCAATCGCTCCCTGTGGAGTTAAGACTAACACAACCGATCGCTCCACCTTACAAGCCGAGGCGCTAACTCTTGCAAAGCTATGCTCTGCACGTCTGTTGTGGGGCAAGACGAGCAACATCATCAAAAAATCAAAAAAGATAATGAAAGGTGGTTTCTCTCCGCCAGAGCACGGACTATGTCCCAGATTCCCTGCTGATGAAGCCACTGACAGCTCAGGTGGTACTGCGTGTAGGTTAGGAAAGAAACCACGGCCCTACTCGTGCCAACGCCGAAGAGGGATGGGTGTGAGGCTACTTAGCTTTATCTTAGTGCGCCCCCGATGGAGGCTGCATGCATCCTGGATCGATTGTCTGCTGCCGAAACCGCGAATGGGTTGTGATGCCCGCAGACACGGACGAGACCATTGTTCTCCGCCCCCTCACCGGCACCCCGGAGGACGTGGTTTACCTTCACCGGGAACTGATGGGTCTGGTGGGCGGTACCCTGCCGTTTGAGCGAGTCACGCCTGCATCCTTCCCGCTGCCCACAGCCGAGGACGTTTCCGACGCCACAAGCGCTCGTCTGCTTTGGCAAGCTGCACGGCTTACGCTGCGCGAGGGGGCTACCCCACTTCGCTCCCTAGGGCGCATTTCCATCCGGCCACGGACGTACCAATTTGTGCCCCTTCTGATGGCCCTGCGTCTGGATCCCGTGCGGCTGTTTATCGCCGATGACGTTGGCGTAGGCAAAACCATCGAAGCTCTGCTGATTGCCAGAGAACTTCTGGATCGCGGCGAAATCCGGCGCTTTTGTATCCTGTGCCCACCCTACCTGTGCGAACAATGGGCTAAGGAATTGGCGGAGAAGTTCAACCTTGAAGCGGTGGTCATCCGCTCCGGAACCGTCGGGCAGCTTGAGCGCCAAACGCCGGTAGGGCGCAGCCTCTACGAACACTTCCCCGTCCAGGTGGCAAGCATTGATTTCATCAAGACGGAGCGCAACCGAAACCAGTTTTTGCAATTCTGTCCTGAGCTAGTCATTGCCGACGAAGTTCACGGGGCAACAGCAGCCCATCCTGGCAGGAACCAGCAGGAACGGCATGCCCTTCTAAAAGCCATCGCTCAAAAGCCCGACCGACATCTGATCCTGCTGACGGCGACCCCCCACAGTGGTATCGAAGACGCCTTTCGTTCCTTGCTGGAACTGCTGCGCCCTGAGTTTGGGGCCTGGGATCCCCAAGCCCTCAATGAGGATCAACGCATCAAACTGGCTCGTCACTTCGTCCAGCGCACGCGGCGGGATATTGCTCAGACCTGGGAAGAAACTGCCTGTTTTCCAACGCGGGAATCTGTAGATGAAACCTACACTCTTTCTGAGCGGAATCGTGAGCTGTTCGAGCGCACCTATGCGTTTTGCTCGGAAATCGTGCGCACCGGCGAACATTTGGAAAAGCGCCAGCGGCGGGTGCGTTACTGGGGCGCTTTGGCGCTCTTACGCTGCGTTATGTCCAGCCCAGCAGCAGCCCTGGCAGCGCTGACCCATCGGGCTGGAGCACCGCTGGCCGAAGAGGAGACCGAGGAATTTGGGCATCTGGTGTTCGAGTCGGCAGAAGGGCGCACCGACGACGAATCGCCCACTCTGGCTCTCGAGGCCACCGGCGCAACTCTGCAAGAACAAGAAGCAGACCGCCGCAAGCTGCGCGAACTCGCTCAATTGGCCAACAAACTCTACGGCACGGACGACGACACCAAGCTTAAGCGGGCCATCAAGATTGTGCGGGATCTGCTGAAGGAAGGCTTCCATCCCATCCTTTGGTGCCGGTATGTCGCTACGGCGGAGTACCTTGCAGACCACCTGCGCCAGTCGTTGGAAACCACAGCCCAAGTGGTGTGGGTCACCGGTCGCATGGGCGACGATGAGCGGGAAGCGAAAATTGCCGAAATCGAACCTAACCGTCCTCGGGTGCTTGTGGCAACGGACTGCCTCTCGGAAGGGGTGAACCTGCAGGAGAAGTTTACGGCTGTCGTTCACTACGACCTGCCGTGGAATCCCAATCGGCTGGAGCAGCGGGAGGGCCGAGTAGATCGCTACGGCCAAAAGGCCGGGCGGGTCAGGGTCATTCGGTTTTTTGGGCGCGACAACCCCATAGACGGCGTGGTGCTTGAGGTGCTGCTCAACAAAGCGCGGGAGATCCACCGCGCCTTGGGCACCCATGTGCCTGTGCCGGAAGCCAGCGAGAGCGTCACGCAGGCCGTTCTTGAAGCCCTCTTCCTGCGCAGGGGACGCTGGTCTGCCGAACGCCAGCTTGTGCTCGACCTTGGCGTGCCAGAAGTGGAAGAGTTTCATCGGCAGTGGCAACAGTACGCCGAGCGCGAGCAGATCAATCGCACCCGGTTTGCCCAGCGGGCGCTCAAGCCCGAAGAAGTGCAGCGGGAAGTTGAGGCCACAGATGCTGTGCTAGGGGATCCCACGGCTGTGCGCGAATTCCTCCTGGCGGCAGCAGAGCGCATTGGTCTGCCTGTTTCCCCGGACAACCGACCGGGTGTCTTTCGGGCGAGCATCACTCCAGAGGCGACCAGAACCCTGCCTGAACTGGTCAAGTTGGCCCTGCCCTCCCCCAAGGACGGTCGGTGGCTCATCAGCTTCGACTCGCCCACGCCTGAAGGGGCGGAATACATTGGCCGAAACCACCGCTTCGTAGCCACGTTGGCCCGCTACCTCTTCGAGGCAGCCTTGAACGATCCCAGCCCCAATAGCAGGGTGGTCTCCCGCTGCGGCGTCCTGCGCACCCGTGCCGTAACCAAACTCACGACCATCCTGCTGCTGCGTATACGCTACCTGGTCGAGCAACCTGCTGCCCGATCCCTTTTATCGGAAGAAGTCCTGGTGCTTGCCTATGTTGGCCTGGGAGGCAGCAATCCCCAGTGGCTGGAGACCGGCGATGCCTTGCGGCTGCTGGCAGAAGCCCAGCCGGATGACAATCCCCCTCTGGCCGAGAAGCAGGAGCTAATCCGACGGGTGCTCAGCAACCTTGGAGACTGGCACAGGGATCCCCCTGAAGCCTGGGGCACAGGGCACTTGCTGCAACAAGCCATCCGGGATCGAATTGTCCGCCGCGCGGACGAACTGACTGCTGCTCACAAACGCGTCTGTCAGGCGGTGGCACTGCAGGTGCGGGGGCTGGCGGTCAAGCCGCAATTTCCTCCCGATCTTCTGGGACTCCTTGTCTTGCAACCTGTGGTGTCGCGATGAGCCAGTTCCCTGCCGTACGCCTTGAAGGGGGGCTTTTGGGCCCCGATACGCTGGAAAAGCTCCTTGCCGGCGAGCTTACTGGGCAGAAGCCGAAAGACTTTGGGCTGGACAACCGGCGCAGCCTGACGGATGAGATTGCCGGCGTCTTTGCCGAGGCCCGCGCCCAGTGGGAGATCTTCCGGCGTCGCCTAGAGCGCCTGCCGGAGAGCGACTTGGCCACCTCGGTTACTCGCGATGTCTGGTTGATCCCGTTTCTGAGCCTGCTGGGGTACGAGCTGCGCTACAACGCGCGCGCCTACGAAATAGACGGTGCCACGTTTGCCATTTCGCATCGCGCCGGAGAGGCGGAGGATGCACCGCCAGTCCACATTGTCGGGGTTCGGCAGGAGCTGGGGCGTCTGGCTCCCAGCGGTCGACCAAGACTTGCGCCCCATTCGCTGGTGCAGGAGTACCTCAACCGCAGCGATCACCTCTGGGGCATTGTGAGCAACGGCCTGAGGCTGCGCCTTTTGCGAGATTGCACCTTCGTGCGTCGCCAAGCCTACGCCGAGTTTGACCTGCAGCAAATCCTGGAGGAGCAGCGCTTTAACGACTTTGCCATCCTCTACCGGCTGCTGCACCGCAGTCGGCTGCCGCACAGGGCTGAAGATGCCCCAACCTGCCTGCTGGAGCAGTACTACCGGGACGCCTTGGAACAGGGGGGGCGGGTACGGGATCGGCTGCGGGATGGTGTGGAGCAATGTCTGAAGCGCTTGGCCAACGGCTTTCTGGAGCGCTCCAACAACACTGACCTGCGGAGGCGGATCGACCCGAAAGCCGGCAGCTCAGAGCCTCTCACCCCAGAGGAGTTCTATCGGCAACTGTTGCGCTTGGTCTATCGCTTTCTGTTTTTGCTGGTCTCGGAGGAGCGGGGGCTGATTAGCGACAATCCTCTCTACCGGGATCACTACAGCGTGACGCGGTTGCGGCGGCTTTTGGATCGGCAGAGTGCCTATACCGAACACGAGGATCTTTGGTGCAGCTTGCGGGTGCTGTGGAGGGTGTTCTCGAAGGAAGAGCTGGCCAACCTGTTGAAGGTCTCTCCTCTTAACGGCGAGCTTTTTGCTCCCCTCGATCTAGATACCTACAGCCTCAGCAATCGGGCTCTGCTGGAGGCCTTTTGGCATCTATCCTACTATCGGGAAGATGCTTCCGCCTCACCTCGGCGCGTGAACTATGCGGCGCTGGATGTGGAGGAACTGGGCTCGGTCTATGAAAGCCTGCTCGAATACCACCCTCAGATTGACACCTCGGGAAGGATCCCCCGCTTTGAGTTGGCCTTCGGGTCAGAGCGCAAGAGCACCGGCTCCTACTACACCCCGCCGGAGCTGGTGGCAGAACTCATCCGCTCGGCGCTGGAACCGGTTCTAGCAGAGCGGCTGGCCAAAGCCAAGCCAATGGCGGATGCCGAACAGGCCCTGCTCTCCCTCCGCGTCCTTGACCCCGCCTGCGGATCGGGACACTTTCTGCTGGCTGCCGCCCGCAGGTTGGGCAAGGAACTGGCAAAGATCCGCACCGGCGAAGAGGAACCCGCCCCCGAGCGTGTCCGCGAGGCCATCCGCGATGTGGTGGCGCACTGCATCTACGGCGTGGACAAAAACCCGCTGGCGGTGGAACTCTGCCGCGTGGCCCTGTGGCTGGAGGCCCACTGCGCCGGCAAGCCCCTCACCTTCCTGGATCACCACATCAAGTGCGGCGATTCGCTGGTGGGTGTCTTGGATTTGGCGATTTTGGAAAAGGGCATCCCCGATGAAGCCTTTACCCCGGTTAGCGCTGACTCCAAGGAGGCTGCCCGCTCGCTAAAGCAGCGCAATCGCACCGAGTGCCAGAGTTTGCAAACAGGGCAGCTTTCCCTTGCTTTTGACACTGACCAGGTGGTGGCTGAGCTTAGCCAGGAGCGACAGAAGCTAGAAGCCATTCCAGACAACTCCCCGGCAGAGGTTAGCCGCAAGCAGCAGCTCTACAGCCGCTACTGCCAAGACCCGCAACACCAAAAGCTAGGTTGTGTTGATCTTTCATTTGAGCCAAAAGAGAGCACTGACGAGATAGAGA
>NZ_JANSIH010000086.1:0-1088 GCF_047462075.1 Synechococcus sp. R55.2 | reverse complement strand
GCTTTTAGAGGTGGAAAACCAGCATATCGCACTCCAATCCGACAGGAAAAGGGGGGCAGTCTCAAGTCACGGCTGGCTCTTGCCAACAGGGCAACCGTTGGGGCAATCGGATCAGCGAAGTAAAGACAAAAAAGCTCGCCATGAACAGATTTTTCGAGTTTCTTCTGCAGCTTTCCCCGACGGACTGCGGACGATCTGAGAAAGCTAGGGCGAATGCGCCAGCTCACACCGGCTCCGCTCGCTGGCAACTGGCCCTGTGGAGAACTGCGGTAGGGAGACAGCCGTAGGGTATGTCCAGGAAGAGGGCAACCCCACAGATGTACAACAGATGTACAAAGTCAGGCGTGCAACGGTCTATCGCTGGCTGAACCTAGAAGACCTCAGGCCGACAAAAGTCAAGACCCAGAAGCCAAAGATAGACTTGGCCGCCCTGCAGCAAGACATAGGCCAGGATCCAGGAGCTCAATTGTAAGGATAGAGCTCAGAGATTCGGGTCGCGCCAGCGGGACGGAGCCCTTGCCCTATTGACTATACTGGTGGTGCTCTGGGAGCAATGATACTATTACCCTAGATTTTTCGTGTTTCTGAGTAAGCTCATGCTGACTTGCCCAAGCCGTCATTCTTTTAACTTAGATACGACAAGATCCATAATGGAAAGCAGCATTATCGATGCCAGGATTGTCACAGGCAATTTATACCTGAATCTACTCAAAAGATTGTCTCAGAATTCAATATATCCCTAGTTAATAAACTTAAGCGACTTTCCATTGCTGCTATATCTTATGTAAATGAACTACCAGAACTCTGGACAAAATTATGTTAATCACAAATCAACTTATCCTTCCCAAATCATGGAGGTCTACCCGTCAAAAGAGGTACTTTGATCCTGCGATGCGACGAGCTATTGCCATTTGTGCTAGCAGGTTGGAGCTTGAAAGCAGGACGAGCTTCCCAAACTTGTTCAGAATGATTGTTCAGAATGACTGTGTCTCCACATGGGTTGGAGTCAGTGTTGCCGAGAAAAGCCATATCCTTGCTAGATTGAAGTCATGGGATCCCTGACTCTACCCGGTAGAACTGAACTTTAT
>NZ_JANSIH010000085.1:0-33187 GCF_047462075.1 Synechococcus sp. R55.2 | reverse complement strand
CACCACTAACACCTTATCGGGCCGTTCGTAGGGAGCATAGCCAACATACCAAGCGTGGGATCGCCGCGGCGGATCCTCTGCGGTGCCGGTTTTACCAGCCGTTGGGGGAAATCCTGGCCCCAGGTTGGCGTTGCCGCCGGTGCCGTAAACCACGACATCTCGCAGCCCCTGCTGCAGAATCTCCAGCGTGGCAGGGGAGAGCCCCACCTTCTGACGCAGCGGCACAGGGCTTTCCGGGATCACCTGGTGCGAGAGCAAGGGGCGCACCCGCCAGCCCCCATTGGCCACTGCCGCCGTTACCACCGCCATTTGCAGCGGCGTAGCGGTAATAAATCCCTGGCCGATGGACATGTTGACCGTGTCGCCCACATACCAGGGCTCGCGCCAGTGGCGCTGCTTCCACTCGGCATCGGGCACCAGGCCAGCAGCCTCCCCTTTGAGGCCGATCCCGGTCAGTTGCCCCAGCCCGAAGCGGCGCGACCATTCTTGCAAGGGGGCAGCCTTGGTGCCGAGGGCGATTTGGTAGAAAAAGGTGTCGCTGCTGTAGGCCATCGCCTGCCGGTAGTTCAGCCGCCCGAAGCCGGCCCGGTTCCAGTCCCAAAAGCGCCACCCTCCCACCTGGATGTAGGGGCCGGTCTGCAGCACCGTATTCGGGGGAAAGGCTCCCGACTCAATCCCGGCAGCGGTGGTGATGATTTTGTAGGTGCTGGCGGGGGGATAGGGCCGCAGGCCGCGGTTGAGGAAGGGAAAATCCTGCTGCTGCAGGCTCTCCCACTGGGCTTGGGTGATGCGGCTGGAAAAGAGGTTGGGATCAAAGGTGGGGTAGCTAGCCATGGCCAGGATCGACCCATCGCGGGGATCCATGGCGATCACCGCTCCTTTTTGCTGGCCGAGGGCTCGCTCTGCCGCCTGCTGCAGCCGCACATCCAAAGTGAGCTGCAGGGTGTTGCCCGGTTGGGGCGCTTGTTCTCCCAGCACCCGCAGCACTTCCCCCATAGCGTCCACCTCCACCTGTCGCCCTCCCCATTGGCCGCGCAGATGGCTCTCAAACAATTCCTCCACTCCCATCAGGCCAACGATATCCCCCAGGCGATAGCTGGGATCCGCCCGCAGTTGTTCCTGCGAGATCTCGCCGGTGTAGCCCAGCAGGTGAGCAGCCAAGTCGCCATGGGGATAAAACCGCACCGTCTCCGCCTCCACCATCACCCCCGGCAGCTCGCGGCTCATCTCCTCCAGTTGAATGACCACCTGGGGGCTGGCGTTGCGCAGGATGCGCACGGGAAAAGGGGAACGATATCCAGCCTGTTCTAGCTTTTGGGCGATCTCCTCAGGGGCGATGTTCAAGTAGTCTGCCAACTTGGGGATCATCTCCTGCCAGCGCTGCCGCGACTGCACCAGAGGCCAGAGGAAGACCGAGTGGGACAATCGGCTGCCCGCCAGCAATACACCGTTGCGATCCACAATGCGCCCGCGTTCTGGCGGCTGGGGCAACAGGCGAATGCGGTTGGTATCGGCCAACTGGCGGTAATACTGGGTGCGCGCCAACTGCAGGTAGGCCAGACGGGATCCTAGCCCTCCGAACAGCAGCAGACTGGTCAGCAAGAGCAAGACAACGGCCCGATAGCCTTGCCCCACCGTTTTGGCCGATGCGGATCCCAGCCAACGAGGACTACCGCCGTCCGGCAGGGGTGGGGGAAGTACCCGGCGGGGGGCAGGCGGTCTGGAATGGGGGGAGAACAGGGCTTGCGGATCCCGTCCTGCCAAGGTGTGGGGGCTTCGCGCGGCGTTGCTGACGGGGTAGAGTTTGGCCATGAAATTGCCAGAAGAATTGCAACCGATACACCCAAAATCGAGAGGAGATGCCCGCTCTCGGGCAGGCAGTCTCAGCATCCATCCAGTATCCCTGGCTGCGGCAAGCCTCGTCCAGGAGTGGCAGCGTGGATAGAGCAGAACAACAACGGCTGCGCCAGGCTGCCTGGCTGATGGTGGGCAATGGCCTGCGCCTGGGGTTGTCCGGGGCCTATTTCATCCTCTTGGCGCGGCTGTTGGGGCCGGAAGCCTTCGGGGTTTTCTCCGCCATCTTGGCCTGCAGCAACCTGGCCGCCCCGTTTGGCTATTTGGGCCAATCGGAACTGCTGATCCAGCGCCTCAGCCGGCAGGGATCCCTGACTTGCACCCAGGGGGTTGGCCCCAGCTTATGGCTGGCGGGATTGGGCTGTGGGGGGATGGCGCTGGTGTTGTGGCCCCTCTTGAGCGTTTGGCTGGCCGGGACGCCGGCAGCGGTGGTGGGGGTATTGCTTTTGAGCGATCTGCTGTTCATCGCGGTGCCAGAGGTGTACAGGGGGATCCTGATCGGGAGAGAGCAGGCTGCTGGGGTAGCCCTCATCGACACGGGCATGGCGCTGGGGCGATTGGGGGCAGTGTTGTTGGCGGTGGCCTTGGGCTGGGGATCCCTGGCACAATGGGCCATTCTGTACAGCCTGATGGTGTTGGTCGTGCTGCTGCTGATTGCGGGGGGGATGGGACGGTGGAGCGAGCCTTCTCTCCCCTTGGCCCTGAGCTGGAGAGATCTGCGGGAACGGCTGACAGCGGGCTGGGACTTTGCGGTGGGGCTGGCCGCGGTGAAAACCTTCACCGATTTGGACAAGCTGCTCTTGCCCCGTTTGGCCTCAGCAGCAGCGGGGGGTCTTTACAGCGCTGCCTACCGGGTGATCAACTTCTCGCAAACGCCGATGATCGCCCTGCTCACCAGCCATTTTGCCGAGCTGTGCCGCCAAGGCCAAAAAGGACTCCCACAAGGCTGGCGCTACGCCTGTCACCTTTCCCCTTGGGTGGTGGGCTACGGCAGTTTGGCCGCCCTGGGGCTGGCGCTGGGATCCTACGGGATCCCCTGGGTGTTGGGATCGGCTTACCGGGAAACGGCCCTCATCCTGCGTTGGCTCAGCCCGGTCATTTTGCTAGAGGGGATCCACCTTTTGCTGTCTCACCTGCTCACCGGGGCAGGGTTGCAAAAGCCCCGCAGCCGTCTGCAACTGATGGCTCTGGGGCTGAATGGGCTTTTGAATGCGGTTTGGATCCCAAGGTGGGGTTGGCAGGGGGCGGCCCTAGCGACCTTGCTGTCGGAGATGGCCTTGGTGCTGGCTTTGCTGCTGTTGATTGGGGGGCGATTGCACGCTCTGCAGAGATCTGGGCCTAGGGAGCCTTAACAATTTTGTAGGTGGCTTTGGCATCGGGGCCAAAGGTGATCACATCCCCCGACTTGAGCTGGTGGGTGGTCAATTTCTGGCCGTTGATCAACAAGCCATTGGTGCTGGGGCGACCTTCCAGATCCCCATCCAAAATGCGGTAGCAATATTCTCCCTCTCGCTCGGCGGGAATCCGCAGCAGCATGGCGTGGTAGCGGGAGGCATATTGAGAGTTGAGACAGATGTCGTTCGCCAAGTCCCGACCGATGAAGTATTTGGCGGATCCCAGCACCTGGGTACGGCGGCCATCTCGGTCTTCCACGATCAAGATGTGCTGGTGGGTACCGGAAGGAGAAGGCACAGATTCAACCATACTTCCGCTGTCAATACCAGTGTTTAACCGTACCTCAAACTATACCGAAGTTTAGCCTTCTTCCTGCTATCGCTGGGTCTGCAGAATCGCTCATCCAGCGCCCCAGAACTCTCGACCGATCCAGTGGGCTAGCGAGGAACATTCTGGAGCAATGAGCCGACCCATCCGGGGAAGAGGGTGTAAGCTCCTACCGCCCATTGGGCCATGCCCACCACCACCTCTGACTTGGACTGGCGAGCGGCATCCCAAATGGCTTCGGCAACTTCTTCCGGCTGGCTGACCCAAAAACTCTCCAGCGCCTGTTGCATTTGCTCACGGGCTTTGCCACCTGAGGTTTGGGCTTGGCTGTCGGGAGAGGACGCTGGCCCCACCTCATCCAGAAAAATGGCTCGCTTGAGGAAATTGCTGCTGACGATGCCCGGATGGACGCCAATTACCTGGATCCCTTGGGGTTGCAGTTCCAGACGCAGCGCTTCTGTCAGCCCACTGACCGCGTACTTGCTGGCACAATAGGCGCTCATCTGGGGCAGGGGCATTTTGCCGCCAATGGATCCCACGTTGATGATCTGGCCTTTTTTGCGCTTCAACATGTCGGGGAGCACGGCTCGGATGGTGTGGAGGTAGCCCCAAAAGTTGACCGCCATCAAAGCCTGCCAGTGTTCCAGGGTAGTTTGCAAAAAAGGGCCACTCATGCAGATGCCGGCGTTGTTGATCAGGCAATCGATGCGGCCATAGCGTTCCAGAGTTCTCTCCACCAGGTTTTGCACCTGTTCTGGCTGCGTGACATCGGTGGGAACGGCCAAGACCTCGGCGTTGAGGCTTTGCTCTAGGTCGATGGCAGTTTGCTTCAGGGTTTCGGCAGTGCGGGCAGCCAGCGCCAATCGGTAACCCCCACGGGCAAAGGTAAAGGCAGTAGCTCTGCCGATGCCTTCAGAAGCGCCTGTAATTAAAACAACATCGGCCATCCTGCTTCTCCGTAAATCTGGACTGGGATCCCTCTACCTGTTGTAGCTTCTCCGAGAGTTAGGGATCCCTGCTTGGCTGAGGGCTTAAGATACTGAACAATAGCGAAGATAGGGTGTATGGCCTCTACCTACTCATTTGACATCGTCAGCGATTTCGATCGGCAGGAACTGGTGAACGCTGTAGATCAAGCCCGGCGGGAGATCAAACAGCGCTACGACCTCAAGGATACTCAGACGGAAATTGAGCTGGAGGAGGGATCCCTGACCATCACCACCGCCAACGACATGGCCCTCAACTCCATTCGGGATCTGCTTCTTACCAAAGCGGCCAAGCGGGGTCTATCCCTGAAGATCTTCGACTTCCAACCCCCAGAGAGCGCCGGCGGCAACCGAGTGCGCCAGGTGGTTCACCTGAAAAAGGGCATTGATGCCACACTGGCCAAACAGATTGCCAAGCAAATCCGCGACAACTTTAAGAAAGTGCAGCCTGCCATTCAAGGGGATCTGGTGCGCGTTTCCGGCAAGGATAAAGACGAGCTACAGGCGGTCATTCAAATGCTTAGGCAGCAGGACTACCCGGTGGCGCTGCAATTTGTCAACTATCGATAGGGATCCTCTGGGCTTCCGTATCTTTCCCCTCAACCCCTCTTGCAAGATTAGAGATCTCAGGATCTGTGAAATGTTGGGTTTAATGGCTGCTGGAAATGGTGATGGCCTACGCTCCTCAAAGCTTGAGTTTTCGGCCAATTGGGATAGGGGGCTCTGGTGAGAAATCTTGTGAAAGTAACCGTCGGAATCAAGCCAGTAAGTCCTTGAGAATCTCATTGGAAAATAGCCAGCCATTGGGTGGGATCAGCCGCAGCCGACCCGCCTCGCAACTGGCCCAGCCCTTCTCGAAATAGGGATCCAGCTTCTCCAAAGCTTGCTCGACCTTTGGGTGGCCAAAACGCTCTTGCAAATGGCCCAAATCCAGACCTTCCTGTAAACGCAGCCCCAACATCAAAGTATCCATCCAAACTTCCTCTGGAGATGCTTCAGGAGGGAGGGGGTAGACTCCAGCTTTCACCTGCTCAAAGTAGTGGTAAAGGGTTTTGGGTTGCTGAATGCGCCGTCCACCCTCGTAGCCAACGGATCCCATACCAAAGCCAAAGTAAGGGCGATTTTCCCAGTACACTCGGTTGTGGCGACAGGCGTAGCCGGGGCGGGCAAAATTGGAGATTTCGTAGTGGATGTAGCCCGCTTCGGTGAGCAGCTCCCGCGCCATCACGTACATTTCAACCGTGGTTTCCTCGGTGGGCAAAGGCGCATCTCCCGGTCGGTACATCCGGCCAAATCGGGTTCCCGGCTCAATCGTCAGATCATAGATGGAGACGTGGGGAGGGTTAATTTCAATGAGAGCTTGCAAAGAGTTGTGCCAATGCTCCAAGGTTTGGTAAGGCAGCCCAAAGATCAAATCCAGATTGAAATTATCAAGGCCCACCGCTTTGAGATCAGATACAGCCTCGTAAACTTCTTCTACCCCATGCAGGCGGCCACAAGCGGCCAGCAGCTCCGGTTGAAACGCTTGTACCCCCAAGCTGATGCGGTTAACCCCCAATGCCCGATAGCCCGCCAACTGATCTCGGGTCAGGGTGCCGGGGTTGGCCTCCAGAGAAATCTCGCAGTCGGGATGAAACGGGATCCTCTCCCTCAATTGAGTCAAGATCCGCCCCAGTTGCTCCACCGTCAGCAGAGAAGGGGTGCCACCCCCGAAAAAAATGCTGGTCAACGGTCTGGGATCCCCGGCCAGATGGCGGTAGCGGTAGGAGCTGCCGATCTCTCGGCAGAGCATTTGCACGTAAGTTTCTATCAACTCTCGGGTGCCCAAGCCCGTGGCAAAATCACAGTAGTGGCAGCGCTGCCGACAAAAAGGGATGTGCAGGTAAGCTGCTTCAGGCCAATCAACCTGGTCGCGGCAGCATTGCAGAGCAGTATCGGTCGGAGTGGGATTGTGCAAAGCCGTTGCCACAGCCATGGGTCAGCTCAAACGGGATAGAACCACTATACTGATAGACTCCGAAACTCCTCACGAGGAGGGATCCCATGGGAGCTGTGCGCCTGGCGGTAATCGACTATGATGCCGGAAACTTGCATTCGGCTTGCAAAGGCTTGGAGCGTGCCGGGGCAGAGGTGCATCTGGTAACAGAGCCGGTCGGGCTGGAGCGTTTCGACGGGATCATCCTGCCGGGAGATGGGGCTTTTGATCCGGCCATGCAGCAGTTGCGAGAGCGAGGCTTTGTGGATCCCATCCGGGAGGCGGTGCAGCGGCAGCAGCCCTTCTTGGGCATTTGCATTGGTTTGCAGGTTTTGTTTGAGAGCAGCGAAGAGGGGGTGGAACCGGGGCTGGGCATCGTGCCCGGACGGGTGCAGCGCTTTCGGCCAGAGGCGGGCCTGCGCATCCCTCACATGGGCTGGAATCAACTGCAACTCACCCAAGCCCACTCTCCCCTCTGGGCAGGGATCCCCGATCAAACCTGGGCCTATTTTGTCCATTCCTATCACGGTGTGCCCAGCGATCCAGCCTGGGTGGCTGCTACCACCCAACACGGCAGCCAAACCTGTGTAGCCGCTATTGCCCGCGGCACCTTGTTTGCTACCCAATTTCACCCAGAAAAGTCCGGCCCCTACGGCTTGAAGATGCTGCGCAACTTTGTCGAGTTTGTTGCCCGTTGTTCCCCCTTATCTGCTCCCAGAGCCTAGTGCCCCATGAACTATTGGCTGATGAAATCTGAGCCCAGCATCTATAGCATCTGGGATTTGCAGCGGGAGGGCCAAACCCTTTGGGATGGCGTGCGCAACTACCAAGCCCGCAACTATCTGAAGGCAATGCAGCCTGGGGATCGCGCCTTTTTCTACCATTCCAATGCCGAGCCACCCGGAATTGCCGGTTTGATGGAGATCCTGGAAACCCACGTGGTGGATCCCAGCCAATTCGACCCTGCCAGCCCCTACTATGATCCCAAATCTACCCGCGAGGATCCCCGCTGGCATACGGTGCGAGTGCGGTTTGTCTCAGCCTTTGGGCGATTGATCCCTTTGGCTGAATTGCGAGACACCTTCACCCCAGAGGAGCTGGAAGTAGTACGACGGGGCACGCGACTGTCGGTCATGCCGGTTGCCGAAGGGGTGGCGAAACGATTGCTGGCGCTGACGGGAGTTTCTACGCAGTCTCCTCTATGATGGGCGAGGCCAACCTGAGTGGGGCCAATTTGCGTGGCGCCGACCTAAGTGGGGCGGATCTAACGGGGGCGGATTTGCGAGGGGCCAATCTGTCGATGGACAACCTAAAGAGCGCTTTTCTGGAAGGGGCAATCTACAGTGCCAACACCCGCTTTCCCGCCGAGTTCGACCCAAAATTTGGAGGGGATGACATTGTTCGGCGCTGACCCCAGCTCACCGGCTTAAAATTCATGAGCCAAAGGCTGAGAGCCCCCAGCGCTGTAAGCTATCAAAGGCCGCGTAGGCCGTTAGATCCGGCTGCAGGGGCGTAATCGACACATAGCCCTCAGCAACCGCCCGCACGTCCGAACAGGGATCCACCTCCTCTTCCACCACCTCTCCTGCCAGCCAGTAGTAGGCCTTGCCGCGCGGATCCACCCGCTTCTCGTAGATATCGGTGTATTTGCGCCAGCCCAGAGGAGCTAGAACCATGCCGCGCATCTCGGCAGCCGACAATGGCGGCACATTCACATTCAACAGCATGGGCTCCCCCAAGGGCTTCAAGCTCAGTTTCTCCAGCAACGTCAGCACCACTTGCGCTGCCGGCTGAAAATCCTGATGGGTAAAGCTGGCCAGGCTCACCGCCAAACTGGGGATCCCTTCCAGCAGCCCTTCCATCGCTGCCGATACGGTGCCGGAGTAGAGCACGTCGGTGCCCAGATTGGCTCCCTGATTGATGCCGGAAATCACCCAATCGGGAGGATGATCCAATAGCCCGTCCAGACCTAACTTGACACAGTCGGAAGGTGTGCCCGAACAGGCCCAGGCCTGCACTCCTGGGGGAAATCCTTCCCGCACCGGATCCACCCGCAGCGGCTTGTGCAACGTCAAGGCATGGCCGGTGGCCGAGCGCTCCCGATCCGGACAGACCACCGTGATCTGATGTGCGCCCAGCCGAGCCAGAGCAGCGGCCAGACAACGTACCCCCGCCGCCTGGATGCCATCATCGTTGCTGATGAGAATGTTCATCGCAGCCACCCCACACCCGCCCTTAGACATACACCAGTCTGACCCAACGATCCGCTCTGATCCCTCAGGTAGCCAAGTTCAGCGACGAAATCTGAAAATTCACGGCCTCTTGAGGTTATTATTGGACGTAGCCTTTCGAACAATATCAGTAGGAACACAATGTCACCCCATGAGGTCAAGTGCCATTATGAAGCTAAGGTAAAGTAAACCCTGCGGTTTCCTTCCTCTTTGTTGTGCCTTCTTGTTTGCATCTTGCTGTTTCCTCATCCATATCCCCTTGAGACTCCTTCCCGCTAAAGCGAACAGCGGGGCAAAGCTGGGGAGTCTGTAAAACCCATCAGGTCGCTCGAGCGACAGGAAGTTGATCTCATGTCACTTGTTTCCATCACATCGGCAACAGAGGCTCAGGAATGGCGTGAGCTTTGCCAGTGGGCCGAGGAGCACTACCGCTGTCGCACCTTTCCCAAAGACGTGCGCATTCCCACTCGTCCGGGATTGGTGTACATCACCCAAGAGGGAGTGGTGCGCCTGGTCAGCCAAACTCCAGAGCGGCGGGAGGTCTTTGTTGGGTTTATCACGGCTGGGTTTCCCTTTGAGCTGAGCAACCCAGAGCGCTTTGAGTTGAAAGCCTGCACCCACGCCGATCGCACCACGGTGATGTGGTTTTACTGGCAGGATCTGGAGCAGTGGCCCTATCTGCACCAGAAGATTCAGGAAAACTTCCGCCAGCAACTGCAACGGAAGCTGCTGTGGTTGGGAAATCTGGGCCAACGGCGCGCCATCGATCGCCTCAAGGGCTTCTTGAGCCTGTTGATCGAAGAGTATGGACAGCCCTGTGAACAAGGGATGTATCTCCCCTGGCCCCTTACCCATGCCCAGATTGGGGATGCCATTGGGGCCACCCGCGTGACGGTGACTCGTCTTCTGGGATCCCTGCGTTCGAAAGGGTTTGTGCAGGTGCTGGATCAAAACTTAATTTGCATTCCCAACGGGGTAAAGCTCCAGCCCACTCCGAAGAAGGCGGCCAGCGCCTAACCCTGCTGTCTAGATGCTATCCAGAGTGTTATGCCTACAGCAGTCGGGAACTGCACTGCTGACGCGATGGGCCTGCAGCTCCACTACCGTACTTGGGGAAAAGGGATCCCCTCCCTCCCAATCTTGATGCTCCACGGCCATCCGGGCAATGCCGACTGCATGGCGGTATTTGCAGAGGCAGTGGCGGGAATGCACCCCTGTGTGGCGCCAGATCTGCGCGGCTATGGACGTTCGCAGGTGGTGGATCCCTTCGAGATGGAGGAGCACCTGGAGGATTTGGAATTACTGCTCAATCGCCTGGGCTGGCAGGAGTGTCTGGTTCTGGGCTGGTCCTTGGGCGGGATCCTGGCCCTGGAGTTGGCTTTGCGGCTGCCGCAGCGGGTAAAGGGTTTGGTCTTGGTGGCCAGTGCCGCCTGCCCCCGCAGCAACCATCCCCCCACCGATTTTTGGGATCAGGTCAACACCGGCGTTGCCTCGCTGCTCAACTGGCTTTGGCCCGGCTGGGAATGGAACATCGAGACCTTTGGCCGTCGCTCCCTTTACCGCTACCTGATGCAGCAACAGACCCCAACGGCCTATCGGTATTTGGCGCACATGGCCTTGCCCGCCTATCTGCACACCTCCCCCCAGGCTCGCCAAGCTCTGCGCGCCGCTTTGCAACGGGGCTACAACCGCGAGGGAGATCTGCACCGAATTCGCATCCCGGTACTGCTCATGGCCGCCGAGCAGGATTGCCACATCACCGCCAACAGCAGCCTGGCCACAGCCCGCGCCCTGCCCCACTGCACCTGCATTGTCTATCCCAACGTGGCTCATCTCTTTCCCTGGGAGATCCCCGACCGGGTGGGACAGGATCTGCGCCGCTGGCTCAGCGCTCAAGACTGGGCAAGTGGGATCCCGGTGGTTGGCTCTTCCGCTCCCTCTGCAGACAAGGCGGCAGAAGCCTGACCCTGGGCCAACTTCCGCAGCCGGGCAAAGGCCTCTTCCTCTAGATGGATCTGCTGCTGCTGTTGTTCTTCTGGGGTGCGCAGGCGCTTTCCCAACGGCTGTTGCAGCGTGCCCAAGAGCAACGGCTCGGAAACTCCCGGCTCGGGATGGATGACGGTGCGGGCCCGCAAGGTGAACACCGGCGAACCGGTGGAGAAGCGGCCCGGGGATCCCAAATCGCTGGCCGCCTGCTTCAGGGTGAGGATCAGTTGCTCTGGGGTGATATCCGGGCTGACAGCAATAACCGCTCGATCCGCCCCTTGGTCATAGACGGTGGTGTAGGGGGCAGCACCGGGAATGCGGGAGCGAAAGATCGGCCCCAAGCTGAGGGCAAAACATCCCGCCGTTAAAACCAGCGCAAACGCTGTGTAGCCCACCAGGGAAAACTTCAATGGCCAATTGCGGATCCAGGCCAGCAGGGTGAGCATAGCCAGCAAGCCTGCCAGACCTAGCCCAATTCGGGTGGCAGAGGCAAAGAAAGACTCTAAAGTTCCATCCATAATTCCCCAGTTTAGCTAGACTGCCGGGAAGCCCTGCCCTCTATGCATCAGCATGAGTGCGGGAGTATGTCACCCCCTAGAGCTTCATCTCTAAGTGCAGGGTAAGCGCGATTCTAACTGCCCTATCTAGGGATCCCGTCCTGCTGCCGCGAACGGTGTTGGGCAGAGTAGCCCTCAGAACATCGCCGGGCCAACATAGCTTGGTCTATCTCGTGGTACCACTTGTTTCAGATCTTCACGCCCTCCTTATCTAGCCGGTAGGCTCGTAGTGACAGGTTACCCAAAAGACCTCCATCCCGCTGCCGCGAAAGGCTGCCTTTGTCTCAAGTCAAGACGAAGCTTATTCAGGATCTGGACGCAAGATGCCCTACAACCTACTCCAGAAGGGCTTGGCCGTTTCTATCACTGGGTCTTTGGTGAGAAGAGGCGAGAGGGATCAACCTACCAAACCCAGAAAGCAGCGAGCCTTACAGCTCGTCACAGCAGACTAAAAATCATGGGCAAGGTCGGATTCGAACCGACACGGTTTCCCGCCGCATTTTGAGTGCGGTGCGTCTACCAGTTTCGCCACTCGCCCGACCTGGAAACATTATCCTACTGAACTGGCGAAACCTCGTCAACCAATCCTCCCAACCCTAGTTGCGGCGGTCTTTCTCCAGTTGCTGGGCCTTTTGCCGAAGCTGGCGGGTTTGCTCCATCACCTCCTCCAGATCCTCGTGGGATAGCCGCTCGACGTAGTTGATCTTGATCTCTTCCAGCAAGTCTTGCAGGAGAGAGCGAATTTCCTCCAAAGCGTGCTCCTGGGTGAGTTCTCGTGCCAAGACTTCACCAAACCGCTGCATCAGTTGCGCTGCCAGCTTGGAGCCGACGGGATCCTCGAAACTGCCCGTCAGGGTTTTGTAGGTGGTGGTGGTCAGCTCGTTGGCCAGGCGCTCCGTCAGTTGGCCAGGCAGGGATCCCAGGCCGGGAAGCTGTTCTAGAGTTTGCATGGCAGGCAACTGCTTGAGCAGGCCATCCAGGTTGTAGCGGAGCAGTTGTTGCAATTCCGGTTGCACCTGGGGCAAAACGCGGTAGAGAACAATGCGAAAAACCAGGTTGGCAATCGCCTCCAGCTCGTTGGTGTTGTTGATGTCAATGTAGTCGCGCTGGGTACGCGCTGCCGGCAGCAGGGGCAGGGATCCCCGCTGAATGGATACCTGGATTTGGTTAATCACCCGCACAACAATGACTTCCGTCAGATCCTCGGCGAAGTTGGTAACAAAGCCCTGGCTCACCTGGGCGCGTACCCGCTCCAGATCCAGCAACTGTGCTTGTCCCAGCCGGATGGTGACGGGGATCACCCGCAGCCAGCGCCAAAAGGGCAGCAGCAGCAGCACATCGTACCAACGCCAGAGCATAGCATCCAGCCAATTGACGCCGGTGTAGCGACGGCTGATGGCCACCGTGCGCAGCAAAAATTCCAGCCCAAACAGAAGCACGAAGGGAAAATCCAGCACCGGGAAAAAGTCAACAGGGTTACCGCTCTCACCAATGGGGCGGAAATAGTTGGTCTCAAAGAGGGGGCGCAGCCGGGTCTGGAAAAATTCAATTCCATCTGCGGGATCGGCGCCGGCCAAGTACTCAGCAGTCCAAAAGCGGGCAAAGGCGGCTCTGGCAGAGTCGGCTTCTGGGATGTGCTCCCGCATCAAATTGAGGATACGCACAAACTGGCCAGTTTTGTTGGCGCCCTGAAAGGGATTGGTCTCAATCATCTCGTCGCTGAGCTCCCGCAAGCGGGCCAGGATTGGTGCTGCCGCTTCCGACTCCACGCCAAACCGCAGGGTAACCTGGCGCAGCTCATCCACCAAGGCCAAGTAGCGCTGGGTTTCGGGGTTGGGCTCGATACCTTTGATGGGATCGTATAGGTCGGTCACCGGGGAACGGCTGGTTTCTTCGGAGAGAATCGGCAGCGGAATGGGAGGACCAAAGGCGCCAAAAATTTGCACCCGACCCTGGAGCCAAAAATCTCGCCCAGGCACATAGCTCATGTCGAAGAGCACCAAGCACAGGTTGCTCAGGGCCAGCAGGGCCATCCCCTTCTCGTAGAGGAGCAGCCAGCGACTTCGCCCCCTGAGGACAGAGCGTCTGAGAATCCGTTGAGCAGCGTTCAAAGGACTCCGTCCCGGCCTTGGGTCAACCAGTTGGTTTGAGTCAGCCTTAGTCTACCACCCCTGGGGTGAGCCACCCTTGGCTTGAGCAAGCTGTAGTGCAACCTGGCCAAAATGCCGCCAAATGGCCTCTGCCTGTGGCCCCACCTGGCGCAGAATCCAACCCTTACAGATGGGATCCGGAGACTTGACCAGCCAGTATGGGGACTCCGTTCCGCTGATGTGAACGGTCAGCCAAGTGGGTTCCGGCCAATCCCCCAGCAAGTACAGGGATCCCCAACAGAGATGGGATCCCAGCACTGACGCGGCGGAGACCTGCCGATGGGGAAAGTGCAGGTCTATGTGTTCCTGCAGCCAGAGTTTTCTCCCCTCGGGGGAGGATGGGATCCCAGCAGTGACCCAAACTTGCAAGCAGTTGGCAAGATGTTCAAACTGCCAGCGTTCGTCCATGGCCAGCCGTCCGGCAGTCCAGATCTCGGCATAGGCCAGGCGGGCTGTGGGATCCAGTTCGATCTGCACCTGCTGGCGAAAGTCTGCCCCTGCCCCCGGAATGGTCGGGTGAGGGATCCAGATCAACTGGCTGGTGGGGGCCAGCTTGACCTTGACCTGTTGCCGAATCAAGCCGGGATGTAGCCGCATTGCCCCTTGGGTGCGAATTTCCAGCGCCGAGCCTGGCCCCAGCCCGATCTCGATCCGGTGGCGATCCCCACCCAGCAGGCCGCCGTTGGGGTTGCGCAGGTAGTACACAGGTGGCTCCCCAGGGGATCCCAGCCATTGCAAGGGAGCCTGAGAATACTCCCAAATGTGGGTATGGTCGCCTCGGCGGGTTGCCTTCAAGATGGCCTTACCGAAGTTCACAGGCGGCTCACCGAGGGGGGGTCGGCCTTGATGGGGCGAAACAGCACCTCCCGCTCCAGCCAACTGAGAACCTGCTCCAGCCCCTCACCCGTGCGCAGGTTGGTAAAGACAAAGGGCCTATCTCCCCGCATGCGACGGGCATCCCGTTCCATCACCCCCAAGTCTGCTCCCACATAGGGAGCCAGATCGATCTTGTTGATCACCAGCAGGTCGGAGCGGGTGATCCCCGGCCCGCCTTTGCGCGGGATCTTGTCCCCTTCGGCCACGTCGATGACGTAAATGCAGGCGTCCACCAGCTCCGGGCTGAAGGTAGCTGCCAAGTTGTCCCCCCCCGATTCCACCAAGATGAGATCCAGGGGGCAAAAGCGGCGCTCCAGCTCCTGAATGGCGTCTAGGTTGAGGGAGGCATCTTCCCGAATGGCGGTGTGGGGGCAGCCGCCGGTCTCTACGCCAATGATCCGCTCTGCCTCCAGGGCCTTGGCCCGCACCAAAAACTCGGCATCCTCGCGGGTATAGATATCGTTGGTCACCACCGCCAAAGACAGGTGGTCCCGCAGCGCCAAGCAGAGCTTTTCCACCAAAGCGGTTTTTCCAGATCCCACCGGGCCGCCAATGCCAACCCGTACCGGCTGGGAAGTTTGCGCAACTTTGCCCGACATCGGATACCTGCTCCTCTTTTTGGGCATTCTAGAACCAGATGCTTGCAAGGGATCCGAGTATGGTTCGGCTTTTGGTGGCAACTGCTGTGGTGCTGGTGGGATTTTTGCTGGTTAACCGCCTCTATCGCAACCCGCTGAGTTCGGAGCCGAGACCAGAGCAAGCCAGCCCAGAAGCTGCCCAGCAAGGGATCCCTCAAGGTGGGCCGCTGCAGATTTACCAATCTCGGGAACAGATCCAGCAAACCCTCAACCAAGGGGCTACCGCCACCCAGCAGCAGGTGGAAGCCGTTGAGCAATCCTTGGGCAATCCTTGACCCTTGACAAGTAAGAAGGGAGGCAGGTGCCTGGTTTCAGGCGGAGAAGGGATCCCTCCCCCAGACCGTGAAGCGCCCCTCAGGCTTGGGCGGATCCCCCAGACGCGCTAAAGTCGAGAATGCTGCAATTTTTATAGACCGTCCATGCGGATCCCTCCTGTTACCCCAGAGAAAGCCGATAAGCAACTGCAAAAGGTTTACGAAAGCCTGGAGAAAACCTACGGCACCGCCCTCAACCCCCTGCAGGTGATGGCCCACAAGCCCCAACTGATGCGAGCCGTGATGAACCTCTACGGGGCGCTGCACACCCAAAACCCCAACTTGCCTGAAGAGCTGAAGGAGCTGGTCAGCATCCGCATTGCCCAAATCAACGGCTGCCGCCACTACTGCCTTCCCTACCACACCCTGCAGGCGCAAAAGTACGGCGCCTCCCCTGCCAAAATTGCGGCGGTGGCCCAGGCCCGCACCAGCACCCTCTACACCGAGGCGGAAAAGCTGGCCATCGAGTACGCTGAGCGGATGACCGTGCCCAGCATGGTGGTGACCGACAGCTTCTTTGCCCAGCTAAAAGCCATTTGGTCAGATGAAGATCTGGTGGAGCTATCGGCTTGGATTGGCTTCATGAACTTCTGGACCAAGGTGATTGCCGCCCTAGATGTGCCTTTGGATCCCGTCTTTGCCGAGCAGCTTCACGTCTCATGAACAACCGGCAAACTCCCCTCTCTCAGAGGGGTAAGGGATCCCGACCCAAACCCTCCACTAGGCCCAGTCGTCTCGCGTGCTAAAGCTGCGGTCGTACACCTGGCCGCGGGCATGGATCTGGCGGGTCTGGGCGAACAGCTCTTCTTCGCTCATGCCCCACTGTTCCAAGATCTGATCCAAATCCCGCTGCAGATCCCAGGCACCGGGGAAACCGTGGTAACGGATGCGCAAACGGGCGACTTCCGCCAGCACCCACTCGGAGAGGGGCCTCTCCTGAGCCTGCACCATCAGCTCATCGAGCACAGCCCGGTCGGTGGCATACTGCGGATGTTGCTGCTCTCTCCGGGATGGGCCATTCGCGGGTGAACGGGATACAGCCATCGGCCTCCCTCCTTTTTTCTCACTCTAGCTGAGTTCCCCTGGAGACTTTCAATATCGAGGATTGGGATCCTTGATGGCATGGGATCCCGAGAAGGCAGAAGAAAACCGCTATACTGCAAATGTTGCAGACCATGAACATTCTTCAGTTGCGGAGGCGGCGGCTATGCCCATGCCCATGATCGAGACCCGTACCGACCGGATGTTGCTCAACTTTGGGCCGCACCATCCCTCTATGCATGGGGTTTTGCGTTTGCTGGTCACCCTAGATGGCGAAAACATCGTCGATTGCGAACCGGTGATCGGCTACTTGCACCGCGGCATGGAGAAAATCGCCGAAAACCGCACGGTGGTGCAATACCTGCCCTACGTCTCCCGTTGGGACTACGGGGCCGGCATGTTCAACGAGGCCATCACCGTCAATGCCGTTGAGAAACTGGCCGGGATCAGCGTGCCCAGACGGGCCAGCTACCTACGGGTGATCATGCTGGAGCTGACCCGCATCACCAACCACCTGCTTTGGTTTGGTCCCTTCTTGGCGGATTTGGGCGCCCAAACCCCCTTCCTCTACGCCATGCGGGAGCGGGAGTGGATCCTAGACTTGTTTGAAGCCGTCACCGGCATGCGCCTGATCAACAACAACTATTTCCGGGTAGGCGGCGTGGCGGTGGACTTGCCCTACGGCTGGACGGAAAAATGCCTAGACTTTTGCGAGTATTTCTTGCCCAAAGTGGATGAATACGAGCGGCTGGTTACCGACAACCCGATTTTCCGCCGGCGGCTGGAAGGGGTGGGAGCCATCTCCAAGCAAGACGCCATCAACTGGGGTCTGTCGGGTCCCATGTTGCGGGCCTGTGGCGTCAACTGGGATCTGCGCAAAGTGGATCACTACGAGTGCTACGACGACTTCGACTGGGAGGTGGCCGTTTACCCCGAAGGGGATTGCCTGGCCCGCTATCGGGTGCGCATGAAAGAGATGCGGGAGTCCTGCAAGATCGTGCAGCAAGCCGTCAAGGCTTTGCCAGGAGGCCCCTTTGAAAACCTGGAAGCCAAGCGGATGCTGGAGGGGCCGAAGTCGGAGTGGAACAAAGGGGACTACCAGTTCATCAGCAAAAAGCCTTCCGCCAATTTCAAGATCCCCAAAGGGGAAGCCTACGTGCGGGTGGAGAGCGCCAAAGGAGAGCTGGGCATTTACATTGTTGGTGACGACAACGTCTGCCCGTGGCGCTGGAAGATCCGTCCCCCCGGCTTTGTCAATTTGCAAGTGTTGCCTCAGCTCATTCGCGGCATGAAGGTAGCCGACATGATCGCCATCCTCGGCAGCATTGACATCATCATGGGCGAGGTGGATCGCTAGGAATCGCTAAGATACTTACGGAAAGCGAGGACAAAGGCGATGGCCTGGGCGATCTTGGTTCTGCCGCTGTTGATTGTGTCTGTCATTGCTGCGGTTATCGGCCCCAAGCAATGGGCTAAGTACCAAGAGGAAAGGCGCCGCCGCGCGGAAGAGCTATCTGATGCTCGCCTTCAGGCCATCATCCAGCAGGAGCTACGCCGCCGCAACCGTCCCCCCCAATCGGATCCCAACGGGAAAACTTAGCTACAGGGATCCCGAACCTTCCTGACCAACCGTCTCTAGGGAGCTACTCACCCCCATGACAAACGCTGGTATCGACCTACAACTTGGCTTCGAGACTGCCCTACAGAACTTGGGCTTGGGAGCAGGCGCAGCCCATGCCCTCTGGATGCCCCTGCCCATGTTGCTGCTGATCATCGCCGCCACCTTGGGGGTGATGGTCATGACCTGGCTGGAGCGCAAGATCTCGGCAGCAGCCCAACAGCGGATTGGCCCCAACATGGCCGGCCCTCAGGGGGTGCTGATCCCGATTGCCGATGGCATCAAGCTGCTGACCAAAGAAGATGTTCTGCCCATCTTGGCCGACCCAGTCTTGTTTACGCTGGGGCCGATATTGGTTTTCCTGCCCGTCTTTTTGTGCTACCTGGTGGTTCCCTTTGGCCAGAACCTATTGATCTCCAACATTGCCATTGGCGTGTTCTTCCTGATCGCCACCTCCAGCGTGCAACCCATCGGTTTGTTGATGTCGGGCTACGGTTCCAATAACAAGTACTCCTTGCTGGGTGGGCTACGCGCGGCAGCTCAATCGATCAGCTACGAACTGCCGCTGGCCCTGTCAGTGTTGGCCGTGGTGCTGATGAGCAACGGTCTGGACACGGTGGGGATCGTGGAGCAGCAGAGCGGCCTGGGCATTCTGAGCTGGAACGTCTGGCGGCAGCCCATTGGCTTTGTCATTTTCCTGATCTCGGCTCTGGCGGAAACGGAGCGGATCCCGTTCGACTTGCCGGAAGCAGAAGAAGAGCTGGTAGCCGGTTACCAAACGGAGTACTCCGGTATGAAGTTTGCCCTCTTTTATCTGGGATCCTACGCCAACTTGCTGCTGGCTTCTCTGATTGCGGCAGTGCTGTACTTGGGGGGTTGGTCGTTCGTGGTGCCGGTGGAAACGATTGCCGCCTTGGCCGGGATCCCCTTGGATAACCCCTTCTTGCAGATCGGCGCGGCGGCCTTGGGCATTGTCATGACGATGGTCAAAGCTTTTATCTTCATCTTCTTGGCCATCCTGCTGCGCTGGACCTTGCCACGGGTGCGCATTGACCAACTGCTGGACTTGGGGTGGAAGTTTTTGCTGCCTGTATCCTTTGTTAACTTGCTGCTGACGGCAGCCCTAAAGCTCGCCTTCCCCACCTTTTTTGGGGGTTGAATGAGAAGTAAAGAGGCAAGAGAGGGAGAACATAGGTCATGACGTTTCTCAAGCGTGTCAAAGAATATGTGGGCGATGCCTTCCGAGCCGCCAAGTACATCGGCCAAGGGATGGGGGTTGTCTTCGACCACATGGGCCGGCGCCCGGTAACCGTGCAATACCCCTTCGAAAAGCTGATCCCCTCTGAGCGCTTTCGGGGACGCATCCACTTCGAGTTCGACAAGTGCATTGCCTGCGAGATCTGTGTTCGAGTTTGCCCAATTGACCTGCCGGTGGTGGATTGGGCCTACAACCCAGAGCTGAAGAAAAAGGAGCTTTACAGCTACAGCATTGATTTTGGGGTGTGCATTTTCTGCGCCAATTGTGTGGAGTTTTGCCCCACCAACTGCCTCTCGGTAACTGAGGATTATGAGCTGGCCGCCTACGACCGCCACGACCTCAACTACCATCAGGTGGCGATGGGCCGTTTGCCCTCCAAGGTAACTGAGGACCCAATGGTGACCCCACTGCGGGAGTTTGCCTATCTGCCCAAAGGGGTGATCGATCCCCACGACTTGCCTGCTGGATCCCAGCGGGCTGGCAAACGACCGGAGGAGATTCTGGCGGAAATGAGAGCGGCCAAAGCTGCTAAGGAAGCCGAAGCGAAAGCAGCCAAGGCTGCTGCGGAATAGCGTGACATACTCCCGCACTCATGCTGACGCAAAGCGCTCCGCGCCGCTGTCCGCCACCCCTAGCCCCTTTCCCAGGGGATGTGACTGTTTGAACTTGTGGGACTGCCTTCCAGCATCGCCCGCTGCCGCAAGGTGATGGCCAGAAAAAGCGTCGAGGCCGCGAAGTTGGAGCTGTCCTTAGTGGGAATGAGATGCCTGGGGCGCAGAAATAAGGTCTTCTGAACCCTGCGATCTGCAATCAAAGATCTGAGTATGAGTATAGGTGTGGTGTCCTAGTCTGAACCAAAATGGCCATACGTGGGCAGGGCAGATGGCTGCCAGCCTTGGCTAACTTCAGGGGAAGGAAAACGTAAACCTACCCGCCAAGCCAGGGGATGTGGCCAAGCCGCTAAAAGTCTGCGCGACGTTTCCGCTCTTGCGAACCGTTACGGTAAAGGGAATGGGAGCAGTTGATTGGGAGCAGCGCCGGAACAATCTCACCTCGATGAAGTATGGCCCTGAGGGCGGGGTGGAAGCCCAAAAGACATTCTCCACAGCATTTTGGGTTACGGCAACACAGTCGGCATTGGCATCCACATCCAGCCGTCCTCCAGAAGGGACAATTCGGTTGTTAAAAAACACGGTCTGCTGCGTGGGATCCGTAACATACAGGTCAAGGTCATCGATGGTGTTCCAACTCAAGGTAACTTGAATGGGGCCGGTGCCCAATACTGGAGGTGTGGGGGTGGGAGAGGGTGTCGGTGCAGGAGTGGGAGAGGGTGTCGGTGCAGGAGTTGGTGGTGGCCTCAGGGTAGGAGTTGGCGTGGGCGCAGGTTCCCCAGTGACCCTCTGAGCAAAGTTTCCTTGGAAAGTATTGCCAGCCAGGTAGGCTGCGACTACCGCATCTGGGGTGCCGGGGGCCGTCTGAATTGCCACTCCTACGCCCTCGCCCCGAGCTAGGAACGTATTCCCGGAAATGGTGCGGGCCTGGGTTCCCTGCAAAATACGAATGCCGACACTGCCGGCTATCCTGCCCACGCCGATCCGGTTGGATTGAATGGATGGAATTGAGCCTGCCCCATCCAGCTGAATCCCGGTAGTGCCACTCGTACCTGCTTGCCGCGCCTGCAGTACCAAGCCGGCTCCAGCCGTGGGTGGATCCCCTTCGATTTGGTTGTTGCGGAAGATCCCGCCGGAGTTGTCACCATAGCGAACGGCCAAAGCCCCCAAAGCCTGCAGGAGAATTGTGTTGTTTTCAAGGATGGGATTGCTGCCCGGCACAGTGCCTATGCCCACCCCACCCGTTTTACTGACAATCGGCGAGACACGGCTGACCCGGCCATTCCCAGAGATCTGCACACAGGGATCCAAAAATTGCTGGCACAAAATCTCGGCCAATTGGTTCAAGGCTCCCTCTAGAACCGCAGCATTGCCGTTGACCAAGATGTTGGAGCGAGGGTCGTTGAGGGTGACCTTGCGCGGCTGAAAAGTGCCGTTGTTCACCTGCACCCGTCCACCCCCCAGCACCACATCTACCCCCTGCAGGCTGGTTTGGCTGGCTACAATCACGTCAAAGAGCCCGGTCAGGATCTCATAGGCGGTGGAGCTGGTGATGCGAATGCGACCGCCGTTGGTGCCATCGCCGCCATCCAGGGCCAGGTTGCTTTGCAAAGTTTCCCTGCCCGTCCCCAAAATCTCGATCAGCACCTCCAGGCCGGCTGTGGCAGTCTGAAGTCGCTGCGCCTCTGCAACTGCGTCTGCCAGTTTGGTAAAGGGGCCACTGGCCGGATCCACTCTCAGGATGATGGGCCCGCCACCTGGCGGAGGAAGAGGTGGAGAACTGCCGCCGCCACCCCCACAGCCGAGGGCAACCCCCGCCAACAGAGGCAGCAAGGCTGAACAGATCCCCCAACCAGATTTGGATACTTGGCCAAGCATAGGTGGAAAGCCCTTTCAAGCGCTTAGCGGTCAAGGTTGTCAGAGCAACAAACAACTGCCACGGGGTCAAGGTACAGATGGCCAAGCTGGGATCCAATGCCCTCAGCAAAAGCATCCTCTAACGAATCCCCTCCTCAGTCAAGGCTTCGCAAGGGATCCGCAATCAATCATCAATCGGCAACAAAAATCTCAAAAATCTAGCGCTCTTCAGGAACTTGGAGGGTTCCGGCGATAATGTTCTGCTTCACCGCTTCCACGGCGGCCACCAAATCTGCCGGGAGCAAGGCTTGGTTGTACTCATCCAGAGCATAGCCGACACCCTCATTCTCCAGGCCAAAGGTTTGAATGCCGCCGACAAAGTTGCCTTCCACCACGCTGCGAATCACTTCATAGGTGGCCACATCCACCCTCTTCAGCATCGAGGTGAGACCGTGGTTGAGGGTGGCAGGGTTGTTGTCGGTATCCCCCAGGTAGTTTTGGTTGGCATCCACACCGATAAAGAACAGCGGACGGGTATCCCCACTGCAGAGGCTGGCATAATCTGCGGGCTTGGGCACTTCCGCAAAGGGATCCCGAATGAAACTCACCCCGGCGGGCAGATCGGAGGCTCTGAGGCATCTCTCTTGCTTGACAAAGTCGATCAACCCCAGGCCGGATCCCCCGGCAGCGGCATAGATGATGTCGGCCCCTTGGGCTTTTTGGGCAGCAGCGATCTCTTTGGCTCGGGCCGGATCGTTCCAGGCGGCGGGCGTAGTCCCGACATAGTTGGCAATGACGCGACAGGTGATGCCGTCTTCGGCGCAGGCATATTCCACCCCGGCTCGATAGCCCGCCTCAAACTTGTGGATCAGGGGGATGTCCATGCCCCCCAAGAAGCCGACTACACCGGTTTGGGTTTGCTTGCCGGCAATGTAGCCCACCAAAAAGGATCCCTCATGTTCTCGGAAGAGGAGGCTGGCCACGTTGTCTTTTTCGGGGGAAACTGCGTCCACCAAGCCGAACTTCACCTCTTTGAACTCAGCGGCACTGGCGGTAACAGCCGGTTCCAGGGCAAAGCCCACCCCAATCACCACATCAAACCCCTCTTCGGCAAACCTGCGTACCCCCGGCCCCAGTTGGGAGGGATCCGTCGGCTCAAAGTCGAACACCTGCACTCCAAAGTCCTGCTTGGCGCGTTCCGCCCCTTCTGCCGCCGATTGGTTGAAGCTGCGATCGTTTTTGCCCCCTTCTCCAAAGGCAATACCCACCCGTATTTGAGGCTGAGCGGCACTGCTGAGAACGAACAGCCCCGTCAATATCCCCGTTAATACCCAAGAGATCCCCAAGGTTTTGCGCATCATGATGGTTTCCTATCGCCCCAGTAGCTTGATTAGCATCTCTCGAAAAGCCATTTTGTCCGCTCTGAGCACAACCTCAGCATTGGCAGGCCGACCCAGAATGCCTAGGCGATCCACCAAGCTATAGCCGCGAGTTAGCTCTCCGCAACATTCCACGTCCACATAGTGACGGGAACTTTGGCCAATCAGTTCCGGCTGCAAAGCCATGGCCATGGTTAAAGAATCGGGATGGGTGATGCCGTCAAGACCTCCCCCTTCAGGATGGGAGCGGTTGAACTCCCAGGCCACCCGGTTCACCGCTAAGTAAAAGCGGCTGAGGGGAGTATCCAGGGAGAGGATCGGTTCTAGCTCTTCTCGTGTCAAAAAGCCATCGCTGACCGCCAGATCCCAAGGGGACAGCACCACCTCAAATCCAGCCTGCAACACCTTTTTGGCCGCTTCCGGATCCACGTAAAAGTTGAACTCGGCAGCCGGTGTGATGTTGCCGAGAGCATGGTTGGTGCCACCCATGATCCAGAGTTTTTTCACTTTGTGAGGTAGGTTGGGATCCTGAGCCAAGGCAAGAGCCAGGTTCGTCAGGGGGGCTTGGGCGATAATCTGCAGCTCTCCGGCCCAGCGGTTGGCCAGCTCCACAATGGCTGTCGGGGCGAAAAGCGATTCCGGGCGCTGCCTGGCCTTGGGGAAAAAAGAATTGCCCATGCCGTCTTCTCCATGGACGTAGGCCGCTGTAACCAGCTTGCCCACCAGGGGTTTGCTGGCCCCGGGATAGACCGGGATCCCAGCTTTTCCCGCCACCTCCAGGGTATAGAGAGCATTTTCAACGCATTGTTCCAGGTGCAAATTGCCAGCACAGACGGTGATCGCTTCCACACTGCTGTTGGGCCAGAGCAACCCAAAGAGCAACGAGGTGACATCATCTCCCGCCGTATCCGTGTCGATCAAAAAGCGCTGCACAGCCATACACAGGCTAAGCCCAAATCAAGGTGTCATCTTAACCCTTGCAGGCAGTCTCAGGGCAGCCATTGAGCCGGTGTATCTTGAGAAGGGATCCGTGTAGGCTTGAGTCGATTGATGTCCTCTTCCATCCGTTCCATTACGCCGCAACAGATGGCCCAACACCTACGGGATCCCGAGGCTGGGCCTCTGCAATTGATCGATGTGCGGGAACCGGCAGAGCTGGAGCTGGTGAATTTGAATGCTTTAGGCTTTCGCAACTACCCCTTGAGCCGGTACGAGGAATGGAGGGAACGGATCCTCACAGAGCTGGATCCGAATCAGCCAACTTTTGTGCTCTGCCATCATGGCATCCGCTCTGCTCAGATGAGCCGGTGGCTACAGGCCAACGGGTTCACCCAGGTTTATAACATCAGCGGCGGCATTCACGCTTGGGCTTGTGAGGTGGATCCCTCCCTGCCCACCTATTGAGGTCACGGGCAAACCAGCACCATGTTCCCCATTCTTCATCTGCAGGGGGATCCCCAACAACGAGGCCAACAGTATGGATCCCAGGCGGCCCAACTCATTCGCCACAGCATTGCTAGTTACGCCCGCCAATTTGCCTACCGCTGTGGTCTCACCTGGCAGCAGGCCCAGACCCAAGCAGAGGGATCCCTGCCCTGGCTAGAGCGCCACGTGCCCCACCTGCTGGAAGAAATCCAAGGCATTGCCGCGGGGAGTGGCTTCCGTTTTGCCGAGATTCTGGCCCTCAATTTGCGCACCGAGATTTTATCCAGATCGGTTGTCGGTGGATCCCATCCCGACTGCGCCGCTGCTCTGGAACACAATCTCCAAAACGGAGTACCCCAGCACCCAGCGGATCCTGCTCATGAATTCAAGGGGATTGATCTCATCGATCCAGCCCAAGCCAACCCGGATGGGGGAGAATGCACCACCCTGGCGGCCTTGCCCCAGGCTACCTCCACCCACCACACCTACTTGGCCCAAACCTGGGATTGGATCGGGGAGCAGCGCAGGGCCTGTGTGCTGTTGTGCGTTCGCTCCGATAACCACCCTGCCTACCTCACCCTGACCGAAGCTGGGATCCTGGCCAAAATTGGCCTCAATCAAGCAGGGTTGGCCGTAGCCCTCAACCTCTTGCGCTCTACCCTAGATGGGCAAACCGAGGGAATGCCGGTGCATTTGCTGTTGCGCTTATTGTTGGAGTGCGAGGAGTGGCAGCAGGCTGTAGAGAGGGTGGGATCCTACCCCTACACCGCCTCCTCTTGTGTCAGCGTTGCCGGTATTACAGGACAGGCGACAGGCCTACAGCCCGCTAAGGCGACCAGCTTTGAAATCAGTCCACGAGGAATTGGCCTGCATCTCCCTCAAGGAGGGATCCTCGCCCACACCAATCATTTCCTGGATCCGGCCTTGCGAGAAGATGAGCTGCCCCCCCATATAGGATCCTCCACAAGGCTAGAACGGGCCTATCATTTGCTTCGCCAGAGTGCTCAAACGGGAACCCTAGACGCGGTCGCTCTTCAAAAAATCCTACAAGACCGGACGAATGCCCCCCACTGCATCTGCCGCCATCCGGATCCCCATCTGCCCGCCTGGGATCGCACCGAAAGCGTGGCGGCTGTGGTGATGGATTTGAACCGGCAAATCTTACACCTGGCCCCCAACATTCCCGATCAAGTGGAGTTTGTACCGATTTCCGGGATTTTCTAGGTTTGGAAGATGCAGTAGGATCGAGCTGAAGAGAGAGGAGGGGCAGGCGATCGCGTCCTTGCTGTCGCCACCAGACAGCGGGATGAGGAAAGTCCGGGCTTTCAGAAGAACACACCGCTGGGGAAACTCCCAGTGCGGGTAACCGCGAGGATAGTGCCACAGAAACATACCGCCGATGGCTGGGATCCCAGCACAGGTAAGGGTGCAAAGGTGGGGTAAGAGCCCACCAGCAACGTCGTGAGGCGTTGGCTCGGTAAACCCCGGTGGAAAGCAAGGCCGCAGCCGCAGGATCATGGCTGTTCTTCGCCCCTGTTGGCTGCATCGAGATCACGGTACCCAAAGCGGGGAAGGGTGCTCTCGATGGTGGTGAGCCGCTAGAGGGTGATGGTAACATCACTCCCAGATAGATGATCGCCAGTGCAACTCTGCACTACAGAACCCGGCTTACAACCTCCTCTCTTTTCTACTTGCACATCTACCTGTTTGCACATCTATTTGCACACAGAGAGAGTTTGTTCCGAGCTCACGGGAGTTCTGCAGGTTGCCGGGATCCCTGTGGTCTGGGGCTATTTATTGGCCGTAGTCAGTGTGTCGTTGGGAGAAGCTGTATCGCATGCCCACCTAGGGCACTTGGAGAGCCTTGTCCAATTGTGGGTGGCTGCGCTACGGCGTAGGTTCTGTCATTCTGGTCACGCCTGCCATCCACAGCTCCACGCAGGCTTGCAGGAGGGAGGGTATCCTGTCGGGTTCAGCGCTTTCTTCTGATTGTTTATCTGCCGGTTTCTCCTCATTCTGCTCCTCGACAGAGGGCTCCGCCCCGTCGGCGTGAACGGTGGGCAACTCGGCGGTTACTGCCAGCATGGCTGCTCCCAAAATCATTACATGCAAAACCCCAACGGCTGCATTAAGGCGATCCGGCTCGACAGATTGCAACTCAGAGTTGGGAAATCGCCGCAAATACTCTGTCAGTTGTTCTTGGGCCTGAGAAAAACCCAGCCGCAAGGCGCGACGATGCTCCTCAGAATAAAGACCGGCCTCTCCCACCAGGGAGCGCACCAGCTCAGGATTGTCGGCCAAAGCCCGAAAACAGGTGTGGACGTAGCGCAGGAGAATGGCTTGTAACCCAGAGCCTTGAGAGGGGGCGGGATCCGCCTTCAGGGGCAGATCGGCTATGCCGGAAAAGACCCCCAGCTCCCCAAATACGGCCAGGAGTAACCCTTGCTTGGTGCCGAAGTGCCGAAACAGGGTGACCTCATTCACTCCGGCCAAATCCGCAATTTGACGGGTGGTGGTCTGGGTGATGCCCTGACGAACGAACAGCTCCCGAGCCGCATTCAGCAGCCTTTGCCGAGAAGAAGGACGTGCCATAGTGAGGAGAAAACCTGAAGAATTGCGGCGGGCTGCAAGTGACGCTTGCATTTACGGTGGAATACCGCTAGGCTTAATGTCAAGCAAGAGGATGTCGGCAGCGTTGCCTCTGCTCCTCTTCTTCCTGTGTAGCCAAGTTCATCACAGCGGAGCACATAGCAAGTCACCGCTGGCTATGGCGGTGTCTTCAGGGGTTTGACTCCGTTTTCACGTTGGGCCGCTGTTATCCGGCGGCCTTAACTTGGGCTTTGTGTTTTGGCTCTTTCCTAGTCAGTCTAGTCTACTTCTTCTTCTGAGGTTTTGTGGGTTCATGACCACTTCTTTTTCTCGCCAATCGCTGAATCATCCCGCTCCGCTCAATCGGCCCGAGCCCCAAGAGTCCTTTCGGTTTGCTTGGGAACATGTGCTCTTCTTTGCCATTTTTCACGTGGTGGCTTTGGTGGGAGGCATTTTCTTCTTCTCCTGGCCCGCTCTGGGGGTAGCCCTGTTTCTCCACTGGTGTTTCGGTAGCTTGGGCATCTGCCTGGGGTACCACCGCTTGCTCAGCCATCGCAGCTTCCAAGTGCCCAAGTGGCTGGAATATGTCTTCACTACTCTCGGTGCCCTGGCCGTTCAAGGGGGGCCGATCTTTTGGGTGGGTGGCCACCGTCAGCATCACGCCTTTACCGAAGATGAGGAGAGGGATCCCTATTCTGCTCGTAAGGGCTTTTGGTGGAGCCATGTGCTCTGGCTGATCTACCACCGCGAAGAATTTTTTAACCCTGAGAAGTATTCTGCCTTTGCGCCGGACTTGGCTCGGGATCCCTTCTACCGCTGGCTGGATAGGTATGCTCTGCTTTTGCAACTGCCGTTGGCTGCAATACTCTACCTGCTGGGGGGCTGGTCATTCGTCGTGTACGGTATCTTTGTGCGGACAGTGCTGCTACTGCATTGCACCTGGTTGATCAACTCGGCCAGCCACTTCTGGGGTTACCGGACTTTCGAGAGCAATGACAATGCTCGTAACCTTTGGTGGGCGGCCATTCTAACCTATGGTGAAGGCTGGCACAACAACCATCATGCCGACCCGAAGTGCGTTAAGGCCGGTTTGCGTTGGTGGGAGATCGACATGACCTACTGGGCCATTTGGCTGTTGGCGAGATTGGGCCTGGCTCGTAAGCTGCACCTGCCTGCCCAAGGCCAAGCTGCTCGCTGAACTGGTTTTTCCCAGACCTTGCAGAGGAATCATCCGGGGATCCCTATCCCTAGGGATCCCTTTTGGGTTGCAGAGAGAGCTAGTCTTCTAAGGGGCTATACTGCCACGCTCCATAGTGGTCAAGAATACGCTTAATTTGTTCTATGTCGGCATCGGGTTCTTGATGAATATGCAATGCCTCTATTTGGCTGTCTTGGTAGCGAAAGGTGGAGTTTTTTTTCCACTCCAGCTCCGTTTTCACCCCTGAAACACAAGCCAAATGGGCAGCCAATTCCCGATAAACCATCAGGGGCATAGAATCGTAGCGAATAGCGTAGCGCTTCATTTTGGGAGTGCTCACGAATGACAGCCCGATCAACGTAGCCCAGGGTATAACTCAAGACAACCCAAGTAACTTCCGGATTATGCAATCACTGCAAAAAGTAAAAGAGTCCTCTATGCAAAACTCTGGGGCGAGGACTTGACCGGCAAAATGGGATGGGACTAAGCAATTTTGTCATCGACCAAAGTGCAGCAGTTTACCTGATCCAGGCAAATCTTTCCCCATTGCAAGGCCCAGCGTACTAAGGCCACCCGATTTGCCGTTCGGGTCTTGCTCAAAATATTGCTGATGTGATTGTCAACGGTGCGCTTGCTGATCTCTAGGCGTTCCGCGATGTCCTGATTGGTCAGTCCTGCCGCAATCAACTCAATGACCTGCAGCTCCCGTTCGGACAACAAGTCTGCGGAATGATAGTCAGTACCCATTCCGAATGCCTGCTTAAGATGAACTGTAAAGATTACCTACCCCAATTCTAGGGGATCACCCCTGAGATGGATAGCCCTGCAGCAGGGAAATCTTGAGCGATTCTCGGCCAGACTCCGGCTGCAGGCCACTGATGCGAGCGTTTTCGGATAGGCTTCACAAGGGATCCAAGTGCTTCCGGGGCAGTTCCACCTGAACCCACAGCCCACCGGTTTGTGGGTGATTGCGCAGTTGGATGGTGCCCCCGTGAACTTCGACAATTTGTCGCACAATTGCCAGCCCTAGGCCAGTTCCGCCTTTGCTGCGGGCCCGCGCAGTGTCGGTGCGGTAAAAGGGCTGGAAGACCAACTCAAATTGATCCTCTGGCAGGCCGGGGCCGTGATCATACACCTCTAACTGCACCTGGGATCCCTGCTCCGAAAGCACCACATGGATAGGAGAGTCGGGCTTGCCATACTTGACGGCGTTGTCCAAGAGATTGAGGATGAGGCGGTATAGGCGTTGCTCATCTCCCCAGAGGTAAATCTGGGACAATCCGCTCAGGTGCAGTTCCTGGTGGCGGGGTTTGGCCAACGGCTCCAAACTTTGCCAGGCTTCCTGCACCAGACTTGCCAGATCCACCCAGCGCCACTGAGAGCGGGATGCGGCTCCCAGATTGAGGGCACTGAGTTCGAGCAAGTCTTGAACCAAACGGCTCAGGCGCAGAGTTTCATTTAGCAATCGTTCTACCCAGACTGCCTGAGCGGCATCGACCCGGCTTTGTAAAGTTTCGGCCAGCAAGCGAATGGAGGTGAGGGGGGTTTTCAGCTCGTGAGCCACATCCGAAGCCCAGCGATCCCGCTGTTGGGCCAGCATTTTTGCTTCCAGCCGGTCTTCCAAAAAAATGGCCACGTGCGCTTGCGGCAGGAGCAACCCCCAAGCCCGCAGCGGAATCGGTTTGCCATCCCCACCGGAAGGGTAGAAAATCCATTCGCGACTTTGGACAGGAGCAGCGGTCTCCTGTCGGCGGGTAGCCTCGATGAGCTGATCCAACTCATAGGAGCGCACCCATTCCAGCAAGAGCTTGATGCCCGGCTGCCATTGGCTGATGCGCAGCAGGCGCTGGGCGGCAGGATTGCACTCCAGCACCACGTTGTTTTCGTCTACCCGCAGATATCCCCAAGGGAGCCGCTGACTCAGGTATTGCCAGTTTTGCAGTTGCTGTTTTTGGTTGGCCCAATCCAGATCTTGTTGGCGAAGATAACGGCTGAGCAAGCTGAGCATCTGTTCCAGGGAGTGGAGGGGCATGGCCAGATGCACCAGGGATCCCAACCGTTGCAATTCGCGGCTGAAACGACGCCGACTTTGCCACAGCAGGAGCAACGTGCAAAGCAAACCGATTCCCAACCCGATCAGGATCCCGGCTTCCAGTCCCATGTTCCCACCACCTTTGCTGCCATTGTCGCTCAGGGAAGCAAGAGTGGAGGCGAAAGCCCGGTTGCCGGCCTCTTATCGACGATGTACGAGGGTGGTACTGGCTTGGTCGGTGGGCACAAGCAAGATCTCGCTGATGTTCACGTGGGGGGGACGGGTTGCCGCAAACACCACCACTTCAGCCACATCCATCGCCGTCAAGGGGGTGAGGCCCTGATACACTGCTGCCGCACGGGCGCGATCCCCACGGAAGCGCACTTGGCTGAACTCGGTTTCCACCAGGCCCGGCTGAATCTCGGTGACGCGAATGGGGGTGCCCAGTAAATCCAGCTTCAGCCCCTCGGAGATGGCCCGCACGGCGGCCTTAGAAGCGCAATACACAGCGCCACCTGGGTAGGTCTGCCGACCGGCAATGGAGCCGATGTTCACCACATGGCCTCGACCTCGCTCCACCATGCCGGGCAAAACGGCGCGGGTAACATAGAGCAGACCCTTGAGGTTGGTATCGATCATCTCTTCCCAGTCTTGCAAGGCCCCCATGTGGAGCTTGTCCAAGCCACGACTTAAACCTGCATTGTTGACCAAGATGTCGATGTTGGCCCACGGCGAGGGCAGAGATTGGAGCGCCTGCTGCACGGCTGCCCCATCCCGCACATCCAAAGCCAGCAGGTAGGAAGGAGTGCCGTAAGCCTGCTGCAATTCCCCAGCCAGTTCCTGCAGCCGATCCTGACGGCGGGCCACCAGAATCAGGCGGGCTCCAGAACGGGCAAAAAGGGTGGCACAAGCGGCCCCAATGCCGCTACTGGCTCCGGTGATGAGCACGATGGAGTTTTCAAGCATCATTTGCTAATTCAAATGCTGTGATTTCAGTTGGGTTGAGTCGGAGAAAAATGGACAGCCACCTTCAGCTTCCTCGTCAGTTCGAGGCTACAGCCATTCTAGAGTTCGAGCCACTTCCCCAGGGGGGAGCCTGGGATCCAGCAAACGAATCGTTTCTCTGCCGTTCGGTAGCGACCCTACCGCTCCCTGCAAGAGCCTAAAGAGAGCGCTCCAGCAGCTTGACGCAAGCATACAGAGTATCCAAATGGGGAGTGGGCACCCCCACCAAACGCCCCAACTCGGTGATGGCTCCCACAATGGCCTCGATCTCCGTCCGTCGCCCCAGCTCAATATCCTGCAGCATCGAGGTGCGATGGGATCCCACGCGGGCTGCATCTTCTAGCCGCTCTTCCAAAGAGACCGGCAGCCGGATCCCTAGAGCTTGGGCCACAGCCTCAACTTCCTGCATCACCGACCGAACCAAAGCACGGGTGGGTGGGTATTGGGCAATTTCATCTTGAGCAGCCCGGGTGAGGGCGCTGATGGGATTGAAGGCGGCATTGCCCCACAGTTTCTGCCAGATCTCGGCCCGAATCTGCGAGGTGAGGGTGGTGGAAAGCTGCGCCTGTTCAAAGATGGCGGCCAAGGACTGCAGCCGTCCTGACAGGGATCCATCCGGCTCCCCCAGAATGTAGCGCCCACCCCCTGTGTGCAAGACCACTCCTGGCTCTGCCAACTGCACGGCGATATACACCACACAGCCGATCACCCGCTCTATCGGCAGATGGGCAGCGATAACCCCTTCTGGATCCACGGAAGTCAGGGAATGCCCCTCAAACTCGCCCCCATGCCGGTAGAAGTACCACCAGGGGATACCATTCTGGGCAATCACAATGGGGGTGTCGGGGCCACACAGGGATCCCAGTCGAGGGGCAAGCTGCGGCAAGCTGTGGGCCTTGACCGTCACTATCAGCCAGTCCTGTGGGCCCAGGGCAGCCGGATCGTCGGTGGCCGTCAAGTGCTCCACCCAGGTTTGGGAGGGATCCCCCTGCCGGATCAGCTTTAGACCTTGGGTGCGGATGGCCTGCAGGTGAGCTCCACGGGCCACGACACTGACGGGAAAGCCAGACCGAGCCAGGCATATGGCCAAGTGACTTCCCACCGCCCCAGCGCCAACGATACAAATCTTCATGAGTTTATCATCTTTCCGCCACCCACCTCATATCCAGGTGGCCAATTGACATGGAATTGACATGGAGCTGTAACAAGGCCCGATACCGGGCCCGGGAGAAATCCTCGACAGCTTTACTCTGCCCCCCCTTGGGTCACCCTCAGGATCCCATATCCAAGTGCCACGCCCACCAGGGTCAGCACAATGCAGAGTCCAGCAATGGTGAAGATCTCGCCAGCCATAGATTCAGCTTCCTCGCAAATGGGATACATCGCCTTCTCAGGATATCGGATCCCCAGCCCTGGCCTTCACTCCAGCGGTGTAGCGACCCAAACCTAGCTCCTGGAAAAACAGGCGTTCTCTTGGACTTGATAAGATCCGGCTATCCACCTCTATAATGAAAGCAATTTACAAGTCTTTACCGGCATAGGCTAAATTGTAATGCCTACAGCCGTAAAACTTGTCCGGTGGCTCTCGAATGCTCTGTTGGGCCTCGTGAGCCCTGGAAACGGTTCTCGATAGGGTCTTGGAGCGCTGGGAATTCTAACCCACTGGAAAGTTCCCAGGCAGTTCTCGCCAAAGAGCCGTTCAAAGAAACTGAGGCAAAAGACCCGAGGGTTGAGTCTTTATACCTAGGCTCCGCTCTTGCTTCGAAGAGGCAAACTTTGTAGTTTCATTAACGTCCTCATTCATTTAGATGTCTTTAAGGAGTAGTTCAGATGACCATAGCGGTAGGGCGCGTGCGTCAGGAGCGAGGATGGTTCGACATCGTCG
>NZ_JANSIH010000084.1:0-9073 GCF_047462075.1 Synechococcus sp. R55.2 | reverse complement strand
AGGTTGGCTTGGCGGCAGTTGTGGCAAGTGACCCTGAACTCGCCTGCCGCGCTCCCAGATCACACCCTTGTCCAGCTAGGAACTCCGTCCCACTGGCGCGAACAGAGCTTACCAACCCACGCCAGCGCCGAAATCCGTTGGGCTGCCTATCAGCGGCTGGGCCAACACCTGGAGGCCCATGCAGATCTGGGTGGGTTTATCCTCAGCACCCTGATCCGCGACCACCTGTGGGAGGCCCAATGGCGGGGCTATGACTCTGCTGCCGACCTGTATCTGGCCCGCCACGGCCTGACTCAAACTTTTTTGGAGAACCTCCTGGAAGGGATCCGCGATCGGTTGGATCTGTTCCAGCGCTATTACCGCCTCAAAAGCCGAAACATGGGGCGTTCCATTCGCATCTGCGACTTGCGTGCGCCCTGGCGGGATCCCGTTCCACCCCTGACCCCTGCTGAGGCCACCTCTCTAATCTGGGCTGCTTTGCAGGACTTTTGCCCTGAGTGTGCTGCCCAGGCCAAACCCTGGCTGCTGGAAGTCGGCGCTATCGCAACCGAGGCAGACAAGCCCACTCGCGTCAGCGAAACAGAGTCCTCGTCTAGACCAGGAGAAACGGGATCCGGCGGGAGCGAGCTCTTGTTGAAGACCCTTGCCACCCTCAGCCGGCGGCTCCGGCCTGAGGATCCCCAAGTTTGGCTGGATCTAGAGGAGATGCAAGGGGCTACTCAGCCGTGGTGCTCTCTACCTCCAGCGCGAACGTGGGGAGTGCAGGCCCACACCATCTTTTTGCAGCAGATACTCCTGGATCACCTGGTTGCATTGGCAGTGGGATCCCCCCGCGTGGGCAGGCCCGCTCTTTACGACCCGGAGGGGCAAGCTGTTCCGCACCGCTGGCGGGAACGCTCCGGCAGCCTCAAGTTGGCCCAGGCCCTGTTGATACATCATCTGGAAGCCCAGTTGCAGGCGGTGTTTTACCAGGGTTTGATCGGTCGGCTGGAGCTGCTCCTCTATCGGTCGGGGATCCCCGAATGGGAAAACGGTGTAACCTACTCCTCCTGGGTGAGCGAAGAGTGGTTGAAGCTGTGTCAGGAGCTGTGCGGAGATGCGGTGGAACTGTTGCCGGAACACCAGTTCTACTGGGTGGGGATGCCGGAGCTGTTTCTCCGCCCCTTCAGTGCCTATCAGGCCAGCCTTGCCAGCCTGGTGGCCTTGGCCTGTCACCGCCGCTATCATGATTCTCCGCGCAACTTTCTGCCCCACTACCTTCGTTGGTTGGCCAGCCCGCCCGGATCCCTGACTTTGGCAGAAACCACCCAGATGCTGCAGGCGGATCTGAGCGACCCAGAGGGAGTGTTGCAGGCGCTGGAGGAGCTGGAGCATTGGATCGAGACGCTAGAAAAGCTGCTGGAAGAGGATCCGGATCGCTGACCCACCCTTGTTCTCTTGGACGTAGGCATGCCCTGCGGCGGGAAGATCCTGCGCCCGACTCCTGCGAACCCACTCCGGCAGCACCAGCCATTAAAGCGCGTCCCTTCCTGAAATGGGCAGGGGGGAAAGGACAACTGCTGAGCCAATACGAACCCTTTTTCCCTCGCACCTGGAACACCTATCACGAGCCCTTTTTGGGGGGTGGAGCGGTCTTTTTTCATCTGGCCCAAGGGATCCCATCGGGTTCTCGACACTTTGTTTTGTCGGATATCAACCCTGAGCTGGTGAATGTGTATCGCTGCGTGCGGGATCACGTGGAGGAGCTTATCGCCCTGCTCAGCCACCACCAAGCCCACCACAGCCGGGATTATTACTACACCATCCGCGCGGCTCGATTTGAAGATCCGGCGCAACGGGCTGCCCGCCTGCTGTATCTGAACAAGACCTGTTTTAATGGCCTCTACCGGGAAAACTCGCGGGGAGAGTTCAATGTCCCTTTGGGCCGTTACCGTAATCCCCGCATTTGCGACGCGGAGAACCTACGGGCCGTGGCACGAGTTTTGCAAGGCGTGGAGATCACAGTGCAGCCGTTTTGGCAGGTGCTCGAACGAGCCGAACCCGGAGATTTCGTCTATTTGGATCCCCCTTACCATCCCCTTTCTGCCAGCAGCAGCTTCACCGCCTACAGCCGGTTTGCCTTCGGCGAAGCGGAACAGATCCGCCTGCGAGAGGTGTTTGGAACCTTGGCCGACCGAGGCGTGCAGGTGCTGCTCTCCAATTCCGATTGCCCCTTCGTGCGGGAACTGTACCGGGATTACCCCATCCAGACCATCTCCGCCAGCCGTGCCATCAACGCCCAGGGCCACAAACGCGGCCCCATCACCGAGGTCTTGGTGCTGAGCCATCCCAGCCTGGCCTCTGCCCGTAGTGGGCCGGAAGGGATCCCGTTTTGCCCCAGAACCGTCTAAGGTGGACGCGATAGCGGTGCGGAGCACAATGGATGAGCAGGTCGAGATCCGAGGCGGGATCTTGAGCTTGGACACAGTGAGACCACGGGGACAACAGCGCATGGATCCACGAGAAATTGAGGCGTTGGTACGGGCCGCCCTGCCCGGTGCGAGAGTACAGGTGGAAGACACGGTCGGCGATGGCCACCATTTCCAGGCCATTGTGGTGGCGGAACAATTCCAGGGCTTGCCCCTGATCAAACAGCACCGGCTGGTGAATGAGGCCCTGAAAGCCTACCTGCAGGATGGCCGCCTACATGCTTTGGCCCTGCGCACCTTTACCCCCGCTCAGTGGGAGCAACTCCAGGGGCCGGATGGCTGATCGCGACAGCAGGACAGAGTCCCCTTGAGCCAAGAGGGTCATTTCCGGTCGCGCTGGGCATCGCCTCGATTCCCGGCTCCTCTCTTCCTTTGGGAAAGGGGCTGGAGCTGTCGCAAACGGGAATCCTCAAGGGATCGCCTCAAAGCGGCTTGAAACAGCCACAACCCACCTCTAACCAAAGCTGACGCGGAGCAGGGAAAAATCATCTTCAAAGTCCGTCCGCCCCTGAAAGGATTGGGCCTCATGGATCACCTGATCCAGGCCACCGTCAGCGCTCTTGCTCAGCAGGGCTATCAAACTGTTCAGCCCCCAGAGTTCTCTCTGCGGGTTTATGACTTCGTAAACTCCATCGCTGAACAGGTAGAGATGGCTGTTCTCCGGGATCCGCACCTGATCCCTTCGAAAAGTGGGGTCGGGCAAAACGCCGATGGGCACGTTGGGGGTCGTCAACAGGAGCGAATCCTGGCCACGGGCGAGCAGAGCAGGTGGGTGGCCGGCACTGGCAAAAGAGAGCAGACGGGATCCCGGCTGGTAAACCCCGTACCAAAGGGTGAAGTACATCTCATGGTGGGATCCCATTTGAAAAGAGTGGTTGAGGGCGCGCAAGACCGCGTCCGGCTGGCGGGGATCGGCATCGGCCAAGCCTTGAGTGCGCAACTGGTTCATCACCGACACCGACAACAGAGCGGATCCCACCCCATGCCCCGACACATCCAGCAGATAGATGGCCAGGTGTTCCTCATCCAGCCAATGATAGTTAAACGAATCTCCCCCCAATTCCTGGGAGGGCAAAAAGCGCCACTCGAGGGTCACTTTGCAGTCGGGAAAATAGGCCGGCTCCGGCAGGAGAGAACGCACATAGCTGGCCGCCTCGGCCAATTCTGCCCGTAACCTGGCCGTTTGCTGCTGCAGGTCATAGCTGAGCTGGTGTAAGCGCAGCCCGGCCCGCACACGTGCCCGCAACTCATTGGGGTCGATGGGTTTGCTTAGAAATTCATCTGCTCCGGCATCCAGGCCCTGGATGCGGTCTTCGACCTCGGTGCGGGCGGTGAGCAAAATAAAAAACGTCGTGGAAAACTTGGGATCGGCTTTGATGCGTCGGCAAACCTCCAGCCCATCCATGTCCGGCATCATCCAGTCACAGATGATCAGCCCCGGCACCAGCAGGTGGGCTTGCTCCAGCCCCTCGGAACCGTTGCTGGCCATCTCCACGGTGTAGCCCTGTCGCTCCAGGGATCGCTTCAACACCAGCCGAATTGTGGGATCGTCGTCAACAATCAAAATGGTCGTCATGACCGCTGCACCCCAATCCTGAAGTCAAAACGCATCCAAACCCAACTCCAGCCCGATATCCCATACCGATAGGCAGATCTTTCATCCTAGCTTAGGGGTTGCAGCAGGAAAACCGGCTCGGCAAGCAGTTCACGACAACGGGGAAGGCCTCAACAGCTTCATCCATCGGAGCTGAAGGTGCGTATCACTTCGGGGATCCCCAAAACCGTGGTTGCACGCTACCCAAAAGCTAACCGTTTCTAGATACTGGTGGCAGCAGATCATTGCGAGGCAGGTTTTGGGCAGATTCTTCTTGAGAGACTTCCATTGGATACAGAGATACAGATCACACTCATCCATCCTTCGCCCGTTTAGAGTGAACTTTAAGATTCAACGGCCTTTGCCGCATGAGCACATCTCCCCTATCCTTATCCCCTCCCTCCGTTCAGGATTCACAGGCAACTTCGCCCCCGGCACCCAGCGAAGTTCCCAGGGGAGAAATCCGGCTGGAGGACTTGGATGAGAAGCAATTGTTGGCCGGCCTATCGTCGGTGGTGTTGAACCCAGCAGCTTGGAGTTGCTTCAGCGTCAGCGAAACCAGCCGCCTGCTACGCCCCCTGCAAATCTGCCCCGACTTGACAGGAACTCCCGTTCTCTCCCCAGGGGCCACTGCCGAAGTGGTCTATAAGTTCCTGCTGAGCGACGGTCGGATCGGAACCATGAAGGGGCTGATCTCCATCGAAGACTTCCGCAGCGAGCGGCTGCGCTCCGTTTACGATCAGCTTCACATCGAAAAGATTATACCGGTCTTCACCGAGTCGGTTGTGGTGCAAATCATCGACCATTTGAAACCGATTTTTGCCCGTGACTTGGATGAGCTGCTTTGGCAAGAAAGTTTTTACTTTACCCCTCAAGATCTGCGCCAGCAGGAGTTCTTGTTGCGCGGCCTACGGCCCGAGGCGATCCCACGCAGCTTTCGGCCTCACCTGCAAAGGGTCTACACCCAGATTATGAAGGTGTGTCGCAGCTTGCCCAACATCGCCTTCCAACTGTGTCTGCGAGCCTACCTGGAGTACAACGAGGTCAAGAACAGGCATCTGCTGGCGCTTCTACTCAGCAAGTATTTTTACACGCTCTACCGCATTGGTGGGTTGGACGGTTGGGAAAGTGGGGATCCGGTGGAGCTGGGATCCCTGCGCTCCTCCAATCGGCAGGCTCGACTCCAGGCTCTTGCTCGCCTTCTAACCCTGGACAACGACAGCGACGCTCCCCTGGTGGGCATTGGGGGCAGCGGGCTGGGGGGCAGCTATTTCAGCGGGGAACGGGAGCCTACTGGTGTTGAGATGGTGAGCTCGGAGGAGATTGAAAAGCTGCGGCAAGATGTGGAGGTGGCCCGCGGCCAGATCGCCGAGGCCCAGCAATTGGTGGCCCAATATCAGGAGGAGAAAAAACAGGAACTGCTCACCCGCCTTCAGGATCCGGGAAAGTTTCTCCTCTTCAGCATTCATCAGTTTTTTGACACCCTCTTCGGAACCCTGCCCGGGGAGGTGAAAAGCGAGTACGGGGCAGTTTGGGTGCCGCGCACCTCCTACTTGGATGAGAAGGAGCGAGATGAGCTGACAGAGCATTTGCGCCTGATCACCAGCGAGGCCTATTTGGTCAGCGTTCCCTCTGCCGAGGCCACCCTCATCGGCTATTGGCGAGTTTTGGCGGATTCCTTCTACAACCAATGGGTTTTGAATCAGTATAAGCAATTGCAGAGCTATGGGGTGGATTTGGAGCAACAGGGCATCCAGATTCTGGAACGAGAACGATTTCTGGATGAGGTTCAGTTGCGCTTTGCCGCCCGCCACCGAGAAATTGTGACTCAAAATGTAGAGAAAATCACCCGAATTGTGGTTGATAGCCTGGCCAAGCGGGTGGCCCTCAACACCGGCCAGCAAAGTTTTCAGGCTATGCGGGCCAAGTTGACCACCGTTTTGGATATGGACATTTCCCGCAAAGACGTGGGGGAAGTCAAGCGGCTGATCGACTACTTTACGGATGTGTTTTTGGGCAAGCGGGAGGAGCTGCGCTCCCCCTATCCGGTGGGCACGATTTTACAAGTCAAGGCGGCCATTGAGGCTCGCCCCCCCGATAGCCGCACCCGCATTGGTCTGGAAATTTTGGGTCAGCTCTACCGCGAGTACGTTCCTCTACTGGGATCCGCACCGAGGTAGGAGGAGGGCAGAGCGGCGGATCCCGTAGGCCGACAGGTTTTGGGCACAATGGGGACTGGCGTGCTGTCTAGATGGAGATTCCCCATGCGCTACCGCCAGCTTGGCCACAGCCCTTTGCAAGTTTCCGAGATCTGCCTGGGCACCATGACCTTTGGGCAGCAGAATACTTTGTCTGAGGCTTTCGAACAGCTCGACTACGCGGTGGAGCACGGGATCAACTTCATCGATACCGCCGAGATGTACCCGGTGCCGGCGCGGGCGGAAACCCAGGGATCCACCGAGCGCTACATCGGCGAGTGGCTGCAACACCAACCGCGGCATCGCCTGATCCTGGCCACCAAGATCACCGGCCCTGGTCGGCCCTGGCATTGGATTCGCGGCGGATCCCTGTCCATTACCCGCGACAACCTCAGGCAGGCGGTGGCCGGTAGCCTCAAACGCCTGAAGACCGACTACATCGACCTCTACCAGATCCACTGGCCGGATCGCTACGTGCCCCTGTTTGGGGGCGTTGCCTACGATCCCAGCCAGGAGCGGCCCACCGTTCCCATTGCCGAGCAGTTGCAGGCTCTGGCGGAATTGGTGCAAGAGGGTCTCATTCGCTACATCGGCCTGAGCAACGAAACCCCTTGGGGGGTGAGCAAGTTCTGCCAGGTGGCCGAGCAACTGGGGTTGCCCAAGGTGGTCTCGATTCAGAATGCCTACAGCCTCATCAACCGCACGTTTGAAATGGGCCTGGCGGAAGTCTGCCGCCACGAGCAGGTGGGCTTGCTGGCCTACAGCCCGCTCGGATTTGGGCTGCTGACGGGCAAATATCTGGGGGGGGTGAAGCCGCCGGGATCCCGTTTGGCCTTGTTTGAAGGCTTTGGCCAGCGGTACCGCAAGCCGAATGTGGAAGAAGCGGTGGCCGCCTATGTGCAAATTGCCCGCCGGCACGGTCTGACACCGGCCCAGTTGGCTTTGGCCTTTGTGCGCAGCCGCTGGTTTGTCACCAGCACCATCATTGGGGCCACCAGCCTGACCCAACTCAAAGAGAACCTCAGTTGCCTGGATGTGGAGCTGTCCCCGCAGATCCTGGCGGAGATCGAGGCGGTGCACCAGCGCTACCCCAATCCTGCCCCTTAAGAGGTTGGCGAAACCGACGGCCAAATAGAACTTTTCGGAAGGTTTCCTCGTCTGGATGTGCGGTTTGGATATCCTCTCCAACTCTTCTGTCCGGCCAGTTTCTATGGCCTCTCCCAGCCAAGAGTGGGGATCCGAGACCTGAATCCTGTACCAAGAACCTGAGGTGTGAACGATGCGTGAGCTTTCCCTTTGGCAGGGCTGGAAAACCGCCGCTCTGGTGATCAGTTGCAGCAGCTTGGCCTGGCTTGGGGATCCCGCTTGGGCCCAACTGTCCGATATCAGCACCTATTGGGGTGCCCAGTACATTGCTGGGTTGAATGAACGGCAGATCATCGGCGGCTTCCCGGATGGCACCTTTCGCCCCAACGAGTCCATCACCCGTGCCCAATTTGCCGTCATTGTCACCAAAGCTTTTGGCCTAGATACCAACGTTCCTGTGCGCTCCTTTGCCGATCCGATTCCCAGTTGGGCGGCTCCCTCCATCGGCGCAGCGGCAGCGGCAGGGTTTGTTTCCGGCTTCCCGGACGGCACCTTTCGTCCCAACGATGTGCTCACCCGTGCACAAGCCATCACCGTCCTAACCCGTGCAGCCACCAACGGCAGGCTCATCGAAGATGCCGGCCAAATTGACGCGATCCTATCCGCGTTCGGCGATGCCAATTTGGTTCCCAACTTTGCCCGCGCCCCCATCGCGACAGCAGTTCAGGAAGGGCTGTTGGTGCTCTACCCCAACCCCACCCAATTGAATGCCCAGGCGGTGGCCACGCGGGGGGAAGTGGCTGCTCTTACCTACCAAGCGCTGGCCAAGGTGGGCCGGGTGCCCAATTTGGATCCGCCGGTGGGGGCTGCCATTCCCGGCCCTGGGATCCGCACCGAGCTCCTTGCCCAGGTCACTCCTACGCCCGAACCCCTGACCACGCCGGACATTCCCATTGAGCCTCTGGTGGAAACGCTGCCCGCCGCTCCAGAGGTGAGAACCTTCTTTGCCCGCGAAGAGCTGGGATCTGTAAACCCAGGAGATACGATTACCGTGTTTTTGCTGGGATCCCCAGGGGCGCAGGGATCGTTTTCCATCCCCGGCATTGCCTACAACCTGCCACTGCAGGAAACCCGCCCAGGGCAATACGAGGGCAGCTACACCTTCCGCAGCCAAGACCGGGCCTCAGAAGCGCCTGTTTTTGCCCGCCTGGAGCGGGATGGACTGGTGACCCTGGTGCAGTTGCCGGACAAAACCATTACCATCGGGCGGGTTACTGACACCACCTTCCCCACCATCAGCGAACTGGCCCCTCCCAATGGATCCCTAACCGACAACTCTCGCCCCTCCATCTCAGCCCGTTTCCAAGATGACCAAGGAATTGACCTGAATAGCTTTACCTTGCTGGTGAACAATGTGGATGTCACCGCCCAAGCCCAGCTCACCCGCACCGGCTTCGCCTACACCCCAGCCGAGCCGCTGCCCACCGATCGACCGACCTTGATCGCCGTCCAAATTGCCGATACCAGCGGCAACACCACCATCCAGCAGTGGTCTTTCCAGGTGCAGGCCGCCCAGCCCACTGCCACACCGACCCCAACACCAACCCCGACACCAGCAGCGGCACCCCACCCGCCCCCCACCCCCCCGGCCGCTCCGCGGCGGCCGCAGGACTGGCGGCGGGTGCTGGAGGTGAACCTCACCGGCCCGTTTCTCATGTGCCGGGAGT
>NZ_JANSIH010000083.1:0-1116 GCF_047462075.1 Synechococcus sp. R55.2 | reverse complement strand
AGGGTTATAATGGGGGGGAGTCGCTTCCCTTCGGGGAAGTGGAATTAATGGAAACCTTGGCTGTTTTACTTGGCCGGCTGCCACCGCCAAGTCGCTTCCCTTCGGGGAAGTGGAATTAATGGAAACAGGACTGAGCTCAAAGTCTTTGAAGTGGGATGCTTCAAGAGTCGCTTCCCTTCGGGGAAGTGGAATTAATGGAAACTGCTTGGGAAACTGACGTCGATACTGGTGAGATGAGGTCGCTTCCCTTCGGGGAAGTGGAATTAATGGAAACAGGGCAAAAGACGGGCTTGAGAAGGGCCTCTATTATGAGTCGCTTCCCTTCGGGGAAGTGGAATTAATGGAAACCCTTGTAAACTAGCTAGGGAATCAAAGCTCTAAGAGTCGCTTCCCTTCGGGGAAGTGGAATTAATGGAAACAAGTAAGAACTAAAGTATGGAAAATAGAAAAATTGCAGTCGCTTCCCTTCGGGGAAGTGGAATTAATGGAAACCAGTCTTCTGTTTTGTGGTATGTCTTGCAATACTCCCGTCGCTTCCCTTCGGGGAAGTGGAATTAATGGAAACTCCGTGTTGTTTTGCCTGTGCCCATAGGCGCATCCAGGTCGCTTCCCTTCGGGGAAGTGGAATTAATGGAAACTTAGGTCGGGCCAGAGAATGGGATCCGCTGTGCGCTGTCGCTTCCCTTCGGGGAAGTGGAATTAATGGAAACTTCCTAAAATAGGATCCACTTTATTTACGACAGTTGTAGTCGCTTCCCTTCGGGGAAGTGGAATTAATGGAAACCTCGGCGTCTTCTAAGTCTACTCCGTCTACTTCCCGGTCGCTTCCCTTCGGGGAAGTGGAATTAATGGAAACCTGGCAGAAGTACCCGGGTACCGGCTGGCAACACGAGTCGCTTCCCTTCGGGGAAGTGGAATTAATGGAAACATCACGACCGGATTGCCGTTCTCCAGCCGGTACCAGCAGTCGCTTCCCTTCGGGGAAGTGGAATTAATGGAAACCCGCTGTAGGGATCGCTAGTCGACTACCAGGTTATAGTCGCTTCCCTTCGGGGAAGTGGAATTAAAGGAAACGCCGACTCTTTACTGCAGGGACGAACCAAATCCTGGTAGCTT
>NZ_JANSIH010000082.1:0-9190 GCF_047462075.1 Synechococcus sp. R55.2 | reverse complement strand
ACCCGTTCCCCCTTCGGGGGGATCCCTAGAAATTGGAAACCTTTCACTCTGTTCCCCAATACGATCCCAACCTTCCTGTTCCCCCTTCGGGGGGATCCCTAGAAATTGGAAACATGTTCAAACTAACAAATCTTCAACATCTACAAATTCAGTTCCCCCTTCGGGGGGATCCCTAGAAATTGGAAGAAATTGGAAACTAGGGCTGCAGATAGAGGCGGTGCTGCCGGATGTAGTGCTCCACGGCAGGGGGCACCAGGTAGCGGATAGACCCTCCCTTTTGGATTTGCTGCCTTAGGTAAGTGGAAGAGAGCGTCAGGGTGGGAGCTTCCAGGATTTGGGCTTGGATAGGCAACTTTTCGGCTACCGCCTGCAGCACCTGGGCGGCATCGCCGGCATCCACCCGTGGGGCAACAATCCAATGGCAGAGGCGGGCCAGTTCTTCCGCTTGATACCACTGGGGCAGGTCCCGCAGAGCATCCACGCCGATGATCCAGTACCACTGGGTATTGGGTTGCTCCTGGATGAGGGTGCGCAGCGTCTCGATGGTGTAGGAGCGCCCCGAACGGCGGATCTCCAGCTCTGAGCAGGCGAAGCGCTCGTGGTCGGCAATGGCCAGCTTGACCATCGCCAAGCGGTCGGCTTTGCTGGCGCCAGGGGCCAGAGGCTTGTGGGGGGGATCCCCGGCGGGCATCCACAGCACCTGATCCAGGTCAAACTGCCAAAGAGCTTGTTCTGCCATGATCAAGTGGCCATGGTGCACAGGGTTGAAGGTTCCGCCCAGAATGGCAATGCGGCGGTGCTTCATGGCTGCTGGCTCAGGTAGGTGATGGCATCCCGCAGCCAGTCTTCCGTTGGGCGGGGGTGAGTGGGCAGAGCTTGCAAGGCAGCTTGAATTTCCTGAGTGCTGTAGCCCAGGGCCAGTAAGGCCATTTCCACCTCTTCTCGGATGGGCATGGGCGGCCCCCCGGCCAAGGGTTGATCCGCAACTCCCACCCCCTGTCGCCAGTGGGCCAGCTTGGTTTTCAGCTCCAGGGCCAGCCGTTGGGCCGTTTTATGGCCTACCCCCGGCGTGAGGGAGAGCAGGCGCACATTTTCGGTCACCACCGCCTGCACCAGCTCCGGCAGGCTGAAGGTATTCAGCAGGGCCAAGCCCAAAGCCGGCCCCACCCCCGAGACTTTGATGAGTTCCACAAACAAGTCCCGCTCAGCTGGCGAGCCAAACCCGTACAACACCAGCTCAGTCTCTCGCACCACCAAATGGGTGAACACCCGGACGGGCTCCCCCACTGCGGGCAGTTGCTTGAGAAAACGTCCTGGGGCCTTGACGCGATAGCCGATCCCCTGCACCTCAACGGTGAGGCTGCTGCGCTCTCCCCATTCGATGGCCACAAGGTGGCCGCTTAAAAACGCGATCATGCTGCGAGTTTAATCTGGGTTTGGGATGCTCTGCTCGACTGGAGCTCCAAAGTCGGCCAAGCAATCTAAAGTCCTTGCCAAAGGCTGCTTCCCTACAAGGCTATTTCACAGACCATTTCTCTACCTGTAGACTGTTCCCCATCCAGCTCTGTATTCTCCCTCATCCATGCCGATTCGCCCTTTTCCCATCGGCCAATGGCTTTGGATCCTGTTCTCGCTGGGGGTGCTGCTCTTTCTCCATCTTCCTCTGCTGGTGATCGTCCTTTATGCCTTCAGCCCCGATGAGGCGACCTTGCGCTTCCCTTTGCCGGGGCTGACCTGGCGCTGGTTTGCCGTGGCTTGGGGGCGGGCCGATATTTGGCGGGCCTTGTTTTTGTCTTTGCGGGTGGCTTTGCTGGCTACCGGAGTGGCAGTGGTGCTGGGATCCCTGGCGGCAGCAGCAGTCTATCGCAGCCGATTTTTTGGCCGCGAGACGATCTCGTTTTTGGTGTTGCTGCCCATCGCCTTGCCAGGTATTGTCTCCGGGATTGCCTTGCGCTCGGCGATCCATTTGCTGGGTATCCCCTTCAGCTTTTGGACAATTGTTATCGGCCATGCCACCTTTTGTCTGGTGGTGGTGTACAACAACGTGCTGGCCCGGTTTCGCCGCATGGGACGCTCTCAACTGGAGGCTTCTGCCGACTTGGGGGCCAATCCTCTGCAAACCTTTCGGTACATCCTTCTGCCCGAACTGGCCTCGGCCCTATTGGCGGGATCCCTGCTGGCGTTTGCCCTGTCTTTCGATGAGATTATCGTCACCACCTTCACCGCCGGCCAGCAGCAAACCTTGCCGATTTGGGTGTTTAGCCAGCTCACCAAGCCTCGGCAGCGCCCGGTGATCAGCGTGGTGGCTCTGGGGGTGATCGGCCTGACGGTGCTCCCCATTTGGCTGACCCATCATTGGACTCAAGAGAAAACCTCAACTCGCTGATGGCTCTTTCCAACCTCAGGCAAGGTTTGCGGCTTAGAAGGATCCCCAAGCATTGGCCGGAGTCGCTGTAACAGCAAAGAAACGCTGGCCCTGGTTGATCGCAGAGCCCTTGTGAGAAAATGTAACAAGCATTTCATTTGTGAAAATTGAGGTATCTATGGCTGTCACTCGTGCCGGACGCGCCCCTCTCGTGCGGGGCAGCAGCGAGGGAAATCCTGCCAAGTTCATGGAAATGGCCAGCTCTTTGCTCAGCACCCGCACCCGCCAAGGCAGCGGCAAAAAGGTTCAAGATCGCTCCTCCTACGGCAAAGCGGGCAACCCGCAAGAGTTCATGCAGATGGCCAGCGAATTGCGCCGCTCCCTGGAGCAGCAGGGGCGGTAGCCAATCCTGTCCACCCCCAGGGGATCCCCGTCCAGTTGCCTAAGCTGGACGGTTTTCTTGCTGCTCCTCTCAAGCCAGAGGCGGCCAATCGCTTCTGAGGCCACTCACCGGTGTTGGATCCCGTTACAGGCCCAACTTCGAGTCCAGAGCTCCGCCCTTGAGCTTCTGGGCAATGAGCCGGCAGAAGAGCAGCATGTCAGGATGGGAAAAGTGCTCATCGGGGCGCTCTTGCCGGTGGACGTGATTGAGGCCAAGACGACATGAAAAACAAAGGCTTTTGGCTGGCCGGGATCCTGGGGGTGATCTTGGATCAGGCGACCAAGCACTGGGCAGTGGAACGGCTGCTGCCGGGGCCAGAGATTGAGCTGTGGCCAGGGGTGTTTCACCTCACCTACGTGGAGAATACCGGCGCTGCTTGGAGCCTGTTTGAAGATTCGGCAGAGCTCTTGAAGTGGATCTCGCTGGGGGTGGCGCTGGCGTTGGCGCTGCTGGCCATTCGCGGCGGGATCCTGGGCCGATGGGAACAGGCCGGCTATGGCTTGGTGTGGGCAGGAGCCGTGGGGAACGGCATCGACCGCTTCGTCAACGGCTATGTGGTGGATTTTTTCAATTGGGTCTGGATCCGCTTTCCGGTGTTCAACGTGGCCGATGTGGCCATCAACCTTGGGGTGGCCTGCCTGCTGATCGGTTTGCTACAGGACAACTCGAAGAAAACGGGATCGACTTCCGCCTCGCCCTGCCTGGAGAAAAAGCCCGGTCGCGACAGCACCCACTTTAAGGATTGACCAGCCGATGAACAGCCTTCAGGGATCCCTTGGGATGCTCAGGCCTTTGGCCAGGGGGATCCCCGGTCAGCTGCAAGGACTCCGTCCCGCTAAAGTGCTCCGCACTGCTATCGCGAGCGCGAATGGCTGGCTTGCTGGGCCACCTGGCAGAGGCGCTCGACATCTGCGGGCAAAGTGTTAAAAGCCGTCACCAGGCGGATTAAGTGGTGACCTTCCCCCAGCCAGCGGTAAAACCGAAACCCCGCTCCCTCTAGGGCCTGGAGAACCGGCTCCGGCAGCTCGATAAAAACCTCATTGGCCTCGGTAGGATACACCAACTTGGCTCCCGGCAGGGATCCCAGTCCCTGCGCCAACCGTTGGGCCATCGCGTTGGCATGGCGGGCATTGCGCAGCCACACCCCATCCTGGAGATAGGCCTGCAATTGGGCAGACAAAAAGCGCATCTTCGAGAGCAGATGGCCACTGCGCTTGCGGCGAAACTCAAAATCGCCCACCTGATTTGGATGAAAAAACACCACCGCTTCCGCAGCCCAGGCTCCATTTTTGGTGGCCCCAAAGGACAGCACATCCACCCCCGCTTTCCAGGTCATCTCGGCAGGGGTGCAGCCCAAACCAACCAGGGCATTGGCAAAGCGGGCCCCATCCATATGCACCTTAAGGCCAAAGTGATGGGCCAAATCCGCCAAGGATCTGAGCTGCTCCAAGGAGTAGAGGGTGCCAGCCTCGGTGGCTTGGGTCAGGCTGAGGCAGGCAGGTTGTACGTGATGAACCACCCCAAACCCCGCCCGCTCCAGGGCCGTTTTTAAGTTGCCCCAGTCGATACGGCCTTGTTCCCCTGGGATCCCCACCAACTTGGCCCCACCTGTAAACAGCTCTGGCGCTCCACATTCGTCCAGATTGATGTGGGCCTCGGGATGGCAATAAATCGCCCCGTAGGGTGGGGTGAGCACCGAAAGGGCCAGGGCATTGGCAGCAGATCCTGTTGCCACCGGAAACACTGCCACTTCATGCTCGAAGATCTCGGCAAACAGCCTTTGCACCTGCGCTGTGCATTCGTCCCCTCCATAGGGCATGGCGGATCCCCTGAGGGCCAACAGGGCTTCCATCACCTCAGGACAGGCGCCTGTGACATTGTCGCTGCAAAAGTTCATGGCCTGGACAACTGGGGGATCTCGCCGAGGAAAGGTTAGGGCCAGTTTATTTCGCGCCAACCCAACCGGGATCCTCCAAAGTATCCCAGGCTTGACCTGCCTCTCCCTCGACCGCTTGCAATGGCGGGATGGAGTCCTGTTCAGGATGGGAAGGCGGCACAGGCTGGTCGCGATAGCGGGACGGAGTCCTTTCGCAATAGCGGGATGGGGTCTTTGCACTCCACCACAACCCCAAAGCGGGCCCCAACCCCAACAACAGGCCCAGCCCCGCCGGCGCAACAATGCCGGAGCCCAGGCTCATCAACAGGGCAAAAGCAAAATTAGCTACATAGAGCACCAGCGGCCCCACCAACTGGCGGCGGTCAAGGATGGGTTGATCCTCGCCCCACAGCAGATTGGCCACCGTCATGAAGGCAGCCCCAGTCAGCATCCAACCCCCGAAGTTTTGCAGCGGCATACCGAAGAAGGGCCCCGGCTGAAACCACGTCCAAAACGGGATCAAGCCGCGGGTCATGGCCGGATCCAGCACGAAGTCCCAGGCGGTGAGCAGCAGGGCCCCCAACATGATGGCCTCGAAGTGGATCAACCAGTGGCGCTGGGTTTGCAGAGCCACACGCGCCAACAAATAGGACGACAACCCCACATAAAACCAAGACAGAGGGATGGTAAAAGGCACCAACCCGGCAATCTTATAGCCCAGCCCACTCAGGTAGCCATAGTTGCCAAAGGGGATCCCGGTGCTGGTACCCAACAGCTCACTGCCCAAGGAAATGCCCACCGCCGGGATCAAAAACATCAACAGGCGCCGCATCCCCAACAGCCGGGATCCCATCAGAGCTGCCGCCAGCGCACCGAACACCATGTAGGCCACGCCGCCATTGCCCATGCTCAAGGAGAAAGCTTGAATGCCAATGGGGGGCAAACTGGCCACCCACTCAGGATGGGGTACAACCCAGAGCAACCCTGCCAACCCAAAAAGCAAAGACAGAATGTGCAAACCCAGAGCTAAGGCCTCCAGCCGCTGCCAAATCGAGCCAGACAGGGGCAGAACACTTCGCCCAACAGAAGACTGGAAAGGCAGGCTGACGAGAACACCAGAGGACGAGAACCAACGCATGAGAAACTCCCGAAGAGTGGTTAAGCGAAGCCGCTCTGTCTCCTTGCAACCCATACGGCGGCTGAGGGAAAAAGCGGATGGCCCCAAGAGAGAGCCCGAAGCCAAGAATGAACCCGCTTGCTTGCAGGCCGGCCTACTTGGGATGGCCCTCTGGGCAGGGATGTCACCACCGCTAACGGTGACACTGCTGATATTTTGCTGTCTATTGTATCAATTCGTAAACATCTCGCCCGTTTTTCCTCAGGTCTCCTCCCCGTCTTCGCCGCAGGGATCCCGGGTGGGGGTGTACGCCCAGTTGGCTCGTGCTGTGGAGCGCCAGGACTGGCTTCAGGCCCTGCAGCTGGTGGATCTGTTGCAGCAGCACACGGAAGATCCCGCCCAGCGTCAGGATCTGGAAGACTATCGGCTGGAGCTGGAAAAATATCGTTCTGCTTATGGGGATCCGCCGCCGCCCCAGTGGCCGTTTTTGCACAAGCCCTTTGTTGGGGAATTTCCTGTCACCAACCTCTTCGACCATGACTTGCCTTTGGGGGAGAGGGATGGCAACGGACGGTTTGTGAGTGGGCAAGGCCAGGTTTGGATCCCCGACCCGCTGCACCCCTGTGGCAAAAGCGATGGCCATGCCGGTTATGACTGGGAGATGCCGGTGGGCACCCCGATCCTGGCCGCTGCCGCCGGTCGGGTCACCGTGGCCCGTGAGGAGCCGGAGTTTTTTTGCCCCGGCTTGGGCCGACCGGTCAGGGGGTTGCGGGTGCGCCTTCTGCACGAGCCAGAATTCTCCGATGGGGAGAGAGCAGAGAGAAGAACCCTTCCCCGCTGGGAAACCCTCTACGCCCACCTCAGCCAAGTTGGGGTGCAGGAGGGGCAAGTGGTGGCCGCAGGAGCAGTCATCGGCCTATCGGGAGACAGCGGCTGTGCCAGCGGGCCCCATCTCCATTTCGAGGTGCGTCGCTTCGACAACACCAACTCCGGCCAACCAGCTGCCGTCGATCCCTATGGGTGGTTTGGGTCTGGCCTGGATCCCTGGAGCATTCATCCCCTTGGGGCCGAAAGCCTGTTCCTTTGGCAGGTGGGACAAGCCCCCAGCTTGGGAGCTTGCTGGCAAGGGTAGCGATAGCCATGACGGACATCCGCTCCGCGCGAGACCTCGCTGACAGACAGACGCGCAGCAGATTACAGATCTCGGCGGACAAAGCCATCTCCCTCCCATTGGTAGAGGGTAGCCCTCAAATCACGGCTGGCACCTGGCGGGCTTGAGATGACCAGGATCCCTTGCGGGCTGACCCGCAGGCTGGCATTGCTCAGATCCGTCACGCTCAGCAGTGGCACAAGTCCCTCAGGCCGGTGTTCCAAGACCAAGACAGAGCGCAGCAGGCTGATGCCCCCTCGCTCGGTGAGGAGCACCAACTTGGGCTGTGGGCTGGAGGTAATGTCCGTGCGCAGGTGAGCCTCCACCAACCGTCCTGGGATCGGCTCAGCCGTGTGGAGCAGACGAAAGCTATACCCCCCCTGATGCTCGAAGCTGAGAACGCGCACCACCGGCTCTACGGTGGGCTGCCGCTGAATCTGAAACACAGCCACCACATCCTGGCGAGATGGAGAGGTTAGGCTGGCCGGGAACAGGCGCAGGTTTTCACCGCGATTGCCGCGAATGAAATCCCACCAAATGGATTGATTGAATAAAGCCACAACCCCACCTCGAGCAGCGCCGCCCTCAGAAGGAACCGGCAGCAGCGGAAGCACAGGCTGGGGATAGGCAGGAACAGCAGCAACCGGTAGAGTGGCAGCCAAGGCCGCTCCCCAGGCTATTCGACCACAGGAACACAACAGCTTCCGCATATTTCCTCACTCCTCGCCCCTAAAATTCTAAAGGACTCCAAGGTTCTCCCAGTCAACCAAACAGCCGGGATACAGGGATCCCTTTTATGTCGAACGCAACCTCGATCTCACCTTGATCTCGCCTGGCAATGGGCTACCAAGTTAGGGTGAAAAGCCTGGAGCTTCCTCTGTAGCCAACAAAGTCGGCTTGGAACGACGCCCCGCCAATTTGAAAGGGATCCCCCAGGAGCAAGGGGCAGCCCCCCCCCGACGGAGGGCTCTATTTTTCGGCAGCCAAAAACAATTGGGCCCGCCAAAAGCAGGCAATGGACTTGCTGTCTAAATCCATTCCCAAACGGGCCATTTCTGTAAGCTCAGAAGCAGAAAACTCCACTACGGTAATATCTTCATCCTCATCCTTATCGGGAGGGGAATCCAGCACTTCCAGCTCCCGCGCCAAATAGGCATACATAATCTCGCTGGAATAGCCGGGGCACAAATAAAATTGGCCAAGGGGATCCCAGCGATGGGCACGCAGGCCCGTTTCTTCTTCCAGCTCGCGGCGAATGGTGTCATCGGGATGCTCCCCTGGCTCGACTGTGCCTGCCGGGAATTCGTAAAGATAGGAAGCAACCGCAAAGCGATATTGACGAATGCAGACGAACTTGCCTGCTGCAGTGACGGGCACGGCCACCACCCCCCCGGGATGGATGAGGTACTCCCGCTCTCCCTCTTTGCCGTTGGGAAAACGCAAACGCTGGCTGACGAAGGTGTATTTGTGGCCTTGATAGCGCAGGCGCTCGCGAATCACCTGAGATGGGTTTTGCATGGCAAGGGATCCCGAGAGTAGAGCCGCTCTCAGCTTAATGGTTTTCGGCGCTGTTGCAACCGGGCAATCCAGAGGGATCCACACGCCCTTGGGATCCCGTGTCTGGGGTAGAGTCAGGAAAAGCACAAAAGTTGCAGGCCATGATTTACCCTCCCTTGAAGGAGTTTCTTGCCCTCACCAAGCAGGGCAACTTTATCCCGGTGTACCAGGAATGGGTGGCGGATTTGGAAACGCCGGTTTCTGCCTGGTATCGGGTTTGTGCTGGCCAGCCCTACAACTTTCTCCTGGAGTCGGTGGAGGGGGGGGAGCAGGTAGCCCGCTACAGCTTCCTGGGCTGCGACCCCCTGTGGGTATTGGAAATACGGGGAGATCAAGCCCTACAGCGCTACCGCGATGGCCGACAGGAGCACCACCAAGGGGATCCCTTTGCCATCTTGGCCCGCTGCTTGCAGCCTTATGAGCCGGTGCATTTGCCGGAATTGCCCAGCAGCATCGGCGGCCTGTTTGGCTACTGGGGCTACGAGCTGATTCGCTGGATTGAGCCCAAGGTGCCCATCCACCCCCTGCAGCCGGGGGATCCCCCTGATGCCGTTTTGATGCAGGTGGACAGCATCCTGCTCTTTGACCAGGTGAAGCGCAAGATCTGGGTGGTGGCCTTCGCCGATACCCGTCACCACGCTGCCGAGGAAGCCTATGCCCAAGCCTGCCGGCGGGTGGAAAAG
>NZ_JANSIH010000081.1:0-1122 GCF_047462075.1 Synechococcus sp. R55.2 | reverse complement strand
CGGTGGGGCTGCTGACCCGCTCCACTCAGCGCAGCATCCAAACCCAGGTGGAACGGGCAGGGCAAACCGTCAGCCGGCAACTGAATGCTGCCATCGACCGGGCCAGGGCCAAGATCGACAACCTGATTCGGGATCGCCGCCTGCCCAACAGTGCCCCCACCGATGCCCAATTTACCTCTGCCCTGACCAACGATGGCACGGCGGTGCCTGCAGAGCCCTCGGATCCCTATACCCTTCCCGATGAGCGGCGCTTTTTGCTGAACTACAACGCCCTTGTTCCGGATCCCCAGGATCCCAGCCGACGAATCCAGGTGCGGCGGCAAGCCCCAGCCTGGTGGTTCTTGGTGGATACCGATAACAATGGCCTCAACGACTCTGTAACAGTTTATACCATCCTCTACGCCCGTCGCGCTCCGGTAGAGGGCCAATCTGGATTGCAGGGTTTTGAGGAAAACATCAGCGATACCGAGCGGGCGCGGCGACTGGTGATGCGCGGCGGGCCTCTTCAAGGATCCGCCCTGGCAGGGTGTAACGATTCCCCTGTCAACCAAACCGCCAACCCCAACGTGGGAGATTGGTTCCAGGTGGGCTCTGCGCTGTACAAGCCCTTTCAGGTGTACGCTGTAACTTTGCCCATTGAGGGAGCCGACTCCACCACCCGCGCCGTTTCGGCTTTGCAATTTCAGCAAGATCGGCGGCGGGATCTGCTGAACAAGTGGGGGGTTTTCAACCGCGGCGACGTGGAGTTTTTCTTTACTCCTGGCTACAACTGGAACGGTGCTATCTACGCAGGCGGTAGCCTTTTCTTCCGGTACACTGCCAACAACTTGTTCCGGGCTTTCACCATCAGCTCGGAGCAGTCTTGCTTCTACATGCCGCCGGAAAACTCCGAGATTACCGCCTTCGGAGAGTTGGTGGCAGGGGCCATTGGCTACGCCGGACAGGAGGCGAGCGATACATTGATCTTTGATGCCCACCCTGGGGTGGCGGATGTGCCGCCAAGTACGCCGCTTCCCCGCCTGAATAACCTCAATTTCGATTCAGTTCAGAACTCGGCAGCCCCCGAAATGGTAGCTCTGGATCCGCTGGAGCTACAGCTTTTTGGTCGCATTCGTACCCGCG
>NZ_JANSIH010000079.1:0-1131 GCF_047462075.1 Synechococcus sp. R55.2 | reverse complement strand
CGCTTGCCCATGCGCACCGCCAGCAGCACTTGGCCAAGGGCGTTGTTGATCTTGTGGGCGCCGGTATGGGCCAGGTCTTCGCGTTTGAGATAAATCTGTGCACCACCGCAATGCGCAGTCAGGCGAGCGGCAAAGCTTAGTGGTGTTGGACGACCGGTGTACGTGCGGTGCAGATTCGTCAATTCGGCCCAAAAGTTCGGATCGGCCTTTGCCTCTTCATACGCCGCTTCAAGCGCACTAACTGCCGGCATCAGTGTTTCAGGAACGTACCGCCCACCGTAAGGGCCAAAACGCCCCGGTCGTGAAGCAACCTCGTGCATGGTTCAACTTTCTAGCCAGGGCGCGTTGAAAACGCACCCCCTTACACTCCCACCCAATGCGTATCTCAACCTGTCAGTATCTCGTCGAGCCGGGCTTACTTCTGGATCAGACTCTCGTCTTTGTTCTTCTCACCCTCTTCAAGCAGCATGATCGGGATGCCATCTTCAATCGGATAGCGATACCCATTCCGCCGGTTGACCAACCACTCCTTGCCGTTGGCATCAACCATCAACTCGACTGGCCCCTTATCACCAGGATCGGCCAGCATACTGAGTAGCTCTGGGCTAATGCTGCCACGTTGCCCACTGGTATTGGTATTGCTGTTAGTGGCCGGTGTGAGGTCGAAAACACTATCTTCCTGATACTGACGAACAGCTCGGAAGATGGCAATTGCTAACCCGATCACTGCTGCAATGCCGAGGATGCGCAGCACCTTTTTCATAGCTTGTTCCTCCTTTTGCTAACCTTTTTCGCGACGATGGTAGAACGCTTGCACACTTGCCCTTATTGTACACGACTTTGTTTACGTTGCCGCGAAGGTTCTTCTTCAACCCACACTCGTGGTGGTTGGTCAGGCCCATACCAGACCAGCAATTGACCATGCGGGATACCGTCGGCGTCGTTGATAATTTCCAGGAACGGATAGCGTTGGGTTGGACGACGCATTGTTTCGACATCGAAAACAATATCAGTCCAGGTACCGGTATTAATATATACACGGTTGTGATCGAGCTTAATAACGCGCGCCAGATGCGTATGCCCACAGACAAAAAGTCGATCGGCACGGTACGATGGTTGCTGGGCCAGCAG
>NZ_JANSIH010000078.1:0-1140 GCF_047462075.1 Synechococcus sp. R55.2 | reverse complement strand
TATATTCAGTATGCCCCAATTTGTAGCTCCAAAGGGAACAGCAATAGGTTTAGTGCTGAACTAGAGGTCATACTTTGTTATTAGGATTCAAGACGGAGTTAAGACTGAATAACAAGCAAAGGACACTGGCGGCGCAGCACGCTGGGGTTGCTCGGCACGCTTACAACTGGGGACTGGAGCTTTGTAAGCAAGCTGTGGCAGAGAAGCGGAAGATTCCCACGGCAGTTGATCTGCACAAGAAACTTGTAGCCGAGGTGAAGAGGGCTAATCCTTGGTACTATCAGGTTCCTAAGTGTGCCCCGCAGGAAGCTCTTAGGAATCTGGAGAGAGCAATTAAGAGGTGGCGTGCTGGGAAGTCTAGATTTCCAGTATTCAAGAAGAAGGGGAAGCTGGACAGCTTTTACCTAGAAGGTGGGATTAGAATTTCCGGCAACAAAATCAAGGTTCCGATTTTCGGCTGGTTAGCTTGTTACGAGGTCTTGCCTGCGGTTGTGCCCAAGAATGTTGTTATCAGCCGGCGGGCCCACCGTTGGTTCATTTCCTTCAAGTATGAGGCGCCTGAGCCAGGGGAGCTGGAGAAGGAAGGGGACGTTGTTGGGGTTGACCTAGGAGTTAACAATCTAGCCACGTGTTCTGACGGGGGGACTTTTGGCAACCCCAAGCCCTATTGTAAGGCTAGGAAGCGGCTGAGGAGGTTGCAAAGGCGGTTGTCCAGGAAAGTTAAGGGGTCGCAAAACCGGCGGAAGGCAGTTAAGAAGGTGGCAAGACTCCACAAGAGAGTAGTTGATATTCGTCGGGACAACCTACACAAGCTTACTACCTATCTAGCTAAGAGGTATCGGGTGGTAATTATAGAGGACCTGAACGTCTCGGGGATGCTCAAGAACCACAAGTTAGCTAGTAGTCTAGCCGAGTGTAGTTTCTATGAGCTCAGGCGACAGCTAGAGTATAAAGCTAGGCTCTACAGCTGTCAGGTGGTAGTGGCGGATAGGTTTTATCCGTCCAGCCAGCTGTGTTCTTGTTGCCAGCATAAACAGCAGATGCCGCTGCACCAGCGGGTGTTTCGTTGTGAGAGTTGCGGTTTAGAGAAAGACCGGGATCTCAACGCAGCGATTAACTTGGTGGGGTGGTATTTTGAGG
>NZ_JANSIH010000077.1:0-1140 GCF_047462075.1 Synechococcus sp. R55.2 | reverse complement strand
TGTCGTCAGCTCGTGTCGTGAGATGTTGGGTTAAGTCCCGCAACGAGCGCAACCCGCGTCGGTAGTTATAGGTGTCTACCGAGACTGCCGCCGTGACCGGCGGAGGAAGGCGCGGATGACGTCAAGTCAGCATGGCCCTTACGTCCAGGGCGACACACACGCTACAATGGCCACGACAATGCGTCGCCAAGCCGCAAGGCGGAGCTAATCGCCTAAACGTGGTCTCAGTGCAGATCGGGGGCTGCAACTCGCCCCCGTGAAGGCGGAGTTGCTAGTAACCGCGTATCAGCCATGGCGCGGTGAATACGTTCCCGGGCCTTGTACACACCGCCCGTCACGTCATGGGAGTGGCCAATGCTTGAAGTCCGTGTGCTAACCCCGCACGGGGAGGCAGCGGCCGAGGGCAGGGGCCGCGACTGGGACGAAGTCGTAACAAGGTAGCCGTACCGGAAGGTGCGGCTGGATCACCTCCTTTCTAGGGAGTTCTCTCCCAAATCTATCACTCTCGAGGCGCGTTGTGATCACGCTTGCCTGTTCAGGTGACCACCCCCAGCAATACCGCTGGGGGTGTGACTTTTTGGAGGATATTCTTTAGTTCCTCTACTCACCCCAGGCACGAGCCTGTAACGCCCAGTAGCGTCGTCCTAGGTACGCCCGTGCCAGCCGGGCTGCATAGGCAACTGCTCGTTCGGTAGCCGGGCTGAGCGCCAGATTGAGCGTTGTGTCATAAGCCGGAATGGTTATTAGAACAGCACGAGGAACACGACCATAAAGGAGACGTGCCAGAGCTAATAACCCTGCCGGATCACTCTGATGGCTAACATTCCGTAATGGTGCGGGTTCTACCACACGCACGTCAACATCGGTTCGATCTACCGCTGCATCAAGAAAGATAACGCGACGCGCCCGCGCAATCACAGATGCCAACTCAGGCGAGAGCTGTGTCTTTGTGATCACATGCGCCCCGACGATGTGCCATTGTCGTAATCGCTCGGCCGCCGCCTGTCCGGCATAATCATCCCCACGCAATGGGCTGCCGTAGCCGATGACTACTCCTCGTGGCGCTACCGCTGGACATCGACGCTGGCAAATGCTTCCCATAGCCAACTCTTTCTACGATGTTCCCTGATACCGGTAAGA